>DAIUFO010000022.1:15383-19840 GCA_036844545.1 Chloroflexota bacterium | reverse complement strand
TGGCGAACATACAGCCGAACTCCACCCCGATGACACCGCCGCCGATCACGGTCAGCCGCTTGGGCACATGGTCCAATCGCAGCGCTCCGGTGGAATCGATGACGCCGGGCGTGTCGATGCCCGGAATAGGCGGCTTGCTGGGCGACGAGCCGGTGGCCACAACGACGTTGCGGGCCCGCACCTGCTCTTCGCCGCCGTCTTTCAGCTTGACGGTCAGCGACTTGTCGTCGTTAAAGGCGGCGAAGCCCATCAGGCTGTCGATGCCGTTGCTCTTGAACAGGGTGCTCACGCCGCCGACCAGCCGCTTGACGACGGTCTGTTCGCGCTTGACCATGGCCGGGTAGTCGACGCTGACGTTCTCGACGTGGATGCCGAAGCGCTCGGCATGTTTGATGGTGGCGAACAGCTCGGCGCTCCGGATGAGGGCCTTGGTGGGGATGCAGCCCACGTTCAGGCACACGCCCCCCAGGTATTCCTTCTCGATGCACACCACGCTGGCGCCGAGCTGCGCCGCGCGAATCGCCGCTACGTAGCCACCGGGGCCAGCGCCGACGACGGCCACGTCCTTCTCGATCATTTCAGCTGACGGCCTCCGTGATCGAGCATACCTGACCGGTTGCTCGACTCCTTAGCTGCTGTGCCGCTTCAGGAAATCAATCACCAGCCGGTTGAACTCGTCGGCGAACTCGATGTGCGGGCAATGGCGCGCCGGGGAGAAGACCTTCAGCTCGGAGCCGGCGATCTTGGAATGAAGCTCGGGCCAGACGCCGGGCTCGCGCAGCAGGTCCTGGTCCCCGCCGCAGATGAGCATTGGCGCCTTGATCTTGCTCACGTCGCCCCGCTCACCGCCAAAACCTTTTACCTTGCCAGGCGGAGCCAGCCGAGCGGCAGCGATGGCCTCCCAGGCGCCTGGCTCGAGCGCCGCCTGCCAGCGCTCGTCCACGAACTCGTCGGCCCACCACTTGGAGTCGTAGAACAACACCTTCAGGATCTCGCGCATGCCGTCACGCGAGCCGTCGTAGTGGGTCAGCACCTTGCGGGCGTCGTTATCCGGCGCGAAACCGCCGCCACTCGAAGCCACGATAGAGCGGACGTTCCAGGCCGGCCGCTCGGCGCCGGCAACGCTCAGGATCAGGGAGCCGCCGAAGGAGTTGCCCATGAAGTGCGCCGAATCGATGCACAAGGCCTCCATGAAAGCCCGGATGTGGCGCACCCGATAGCCTGACTGATCGGAGAAGTTGACCAGCTTCTCGGTGCGTCCAAAACCCACGACATCCGGCGCGTACACGTGGAAATGGTCGGACAGCGGACCGATGTTATAGCGCCACGAGAACTCGGCCCGGCCGGCAAACTCGCCGCTGTGGATCAGCACTAACGGCTCACCCTCGCCTGCCTCCAGGTAATGGGTGCGGATACCGCCGGCCATGACGTAGCGGCTGGCAATTTCACTCATTGGCGGCAATGGTATCGCTTCCAAACCCAAGCGCAGCGGACAAGCGCCCAGCGGCGGCCACGAGCGCCGGACCGAAACGCGCAGCACGAGCCAGGGTGAAGCGAAAGCGCGGACCGGACACGCTGAGGGCTGCGCACACGTGGCCATCGTGGTCGACGATCGGCGCCGACATGGCCGTGCCTCCGGCCAAGCGCTCGCCGGGGCTGAGCGAGTAGCCCCGGGCCCGAATGTCCGCCAGCTCGTCCTCGCTGGGACGCTCCTCGGTTCGCGCCGGAGCCAGAATGACAGCGGCTTGCTCAGCCGGCAAGAAGGCCAGGATGGCGCGGGCCGTGGCGCCGGTGAGCAGCGGCACCGGCTGGCCGATGGGGTTGATGCGTCGGATCTCGTGCTCGCTCTCGACTTGCTCCACCACCACGTGGCTGTTGCCCTCGACCAGGTGCAGCGTCACCGTCTCTTCGGTTTCGTCGCGGAGCTGGCGCATGATGGGCAGAGCTAGGCGGCGGAGGTCCGGCTCGGCGCGGGGCGGCGCCAGCTCCGCCAAGCGGCTGCCGGGGCGGTACAGCTTGGAGACGGCGTCCTGCTCGGCCACACCTAAGCCCTGGAGGGTCGCCAAGAGACGATGTACCGTGCTCTTGCTGCAGCCTACTTCGCGCGCCAGCTGCTGCAGGCCTGCGCCTTCCGGGTAGGCCGCCAACCGGAACAGCAGCTCCACGGCTCGTTCCACGGCGCGCACGCCTGGAGCTTCCGTCATGAGTCCCCTCGCCCGTTGCGACGGGCGAGGGCTAGGGTGAGGGAGCTCACCCAGACCCTGAGCGGGCGCTGAAAGAAGCGGGCAGGTTCCCTCACCCCGACCCTCGCCCGCCGCGGCGGGCGAGGGAGGAGATCCGCGCTTGACAGCCATGCCCCTCCGGCGGTACGGTTCACGCAAGTCCAGTATACGGAACTCATTCCACACGATGGAACTGCAAAGGAGAGCCTTTGGCAACCACGACTGCCACTGAGTGGCACACCCTGACCGTAGACGTTCAGGGCCTCCATCTGGAGTTCCTGGCCGGCGGGCAAGGTGAGCCTGTCGTCGTCCTGCACGACCAGGAGTACCTGAACGCCGCCTGGCCCTATCTCGATCGCCTGGCCGAGCGCTACTCGGTGATGGCGCCGTCCCACCCGGGCTTCGGCCAATCGCCCTTGCCCGACCATATCGACAGCATCGACGACGTGGCCTACCTCTATCTCGACCTGCTGCGCGACCTGGGAAAAGGCAGGGTCCGGCTGCTGGGGATGGGCCTGGGCGGCTGGATCGCGGCCGAGATCGCGGTCCGCTGCACGCACGACCTCGAGCGCTTGGTGCTGGTCGACCCGGTCGGCATCAAAACCGGCGGCTACACCGAGCGCGACATCGCCGACAACTTCATCATGGACAATGCCGCCTTCCTCGAGGCCAGCTGGCATGACGCCAGCGCCGGGGAGGAGGTCATGAAGCTGCCCGGGCCAAACCTGCCCGAGGAAGACATCGTCACCCTGCTGCGAAACCGCCAGAGCACCGCCCTGTTCACCTGGAAACCGTTCATGCACAACCCCAAGCTGCGCCAGCGGCTGAGCCGCATCAACGTGCCCACCTTAGTGGTTTGGGGCGACAGCGACAAGATCGTCAGTCCCAATTACGGCCGAGCCTTTGCCGAGGGCATTCGCGGCGCGAGGTTCGCCACCATTGCCAACGCTGGCCACTATCCCTACCTCGAGCAGCCCGAAGCGTTTGCCCAAACGGTGCTGCCATTCCTGACGGAGAAGGATTCATGAAGGCATACCACTTCAGCGAGTTCCCCTATCCCTACGTTCCCGAAGAGGTCGAGAAGCAGTACCGCTCGGCACGCGTGATCCTGCCCAGCAGCTACATGGACCCGGTCAAGCTGGCCGACCTGTACGACCGCTATCTCGACGACTACGTCTATGCTGACGACCTGGGGCTGGACCTGATGCTCAACGAGCACCACCAGACCATGACCTGCCTCGATGCCGTGGTGCCCATTGCCGCCTCAGCCGTCATCCAGCGGACCAAGAAATCCAAGATCTGCATCCTCGGCAGCCCGCTGCCCCATCGCGACAACCCCGTCCGCGTGGCCGAGGAGATCGCCATGCTGGACGTCATGTCCCGCGGCCGCATCATCTCCGGCTTCGTGCGCGGCGTGCCGACCGAAATTCAGCCCGCCAACACCAATCCCGTCCTCACCCGACAGCGCTTCGAGGAGTCGCACGACCTCATCCTCAAGGCCTGGACCACCCACGAGCCGTTCAACTGGGAAGGCCGCTTCTGGCACTATCGTTATGTCAACGTCTGGCCGCGGACGTACCAGCAGCCGCATCCGCCCATCTGGGTTACCGGCTCGACGCCCGACAGCGTGATCTTCACCGCCGACCACCAGTACACCTACGCCTGCTTCCTGACGCCGTACGAGTGGACGGAGATGCTGGTAAAGACCTACAAGCAGCGCTGCGCCGAGATGGGCTACCCCGAGCCGGGCTCCGACAAGTTCGCCTACCTGGCGCTGGTCTACGTCAGCGACTCAGAGGCCGACGCGCAGGAGTACGGCAAGGAGCTGCTGTGGTACCTGTACCGCGAACGGCACCCGCAGTTCAACGCCCCTCCGGGCTACCTGCCGCCACAGATCCTGGCCAACAACATCCTCGGCAAGGGCATCAAGGCTTATCGGGACAGCTTCGAGCAGCTACAGGAAAAGGGCATCGTCATCGCCGGAACGCCGGACCAAGTGCGCGAGAAGCTGACCTACCTGTACGAGCGCTGCAACATCGGCCACATGCTGATGATGAGCCACGCCGGCTTCATGAACGTCGAGAAGACACGCCGGTCGCTGGAGCTGTTCGCGAAAGAGGTTTACCCGGCGATCAAGGACCTGGGTGTGAAGGTTTCGTCGGGGCGAGAGGCAGCCGCGGTCGCTTAGCTAACGGAAGCTCCTTCTCCCGTTACCACTCCTCGCGCTGGCTCTTT
>DAIUFO010000022.1:0-15373 GCA_036844545.1 Chloroflexota bacterium | reverse complement strand
CTTAGCTTCCCTCCCCTTGCCCTCTCCCGTTGCGACGGGAGAGGGGATCTGTTTCGCTTCCACCTTGGCGTCCTCCCAGAGCTGGTCGATGTCCTCGATGGACATGCCTTTCATGGATAGGCCGCGCTCTCGGAGGAGGCGCTCCAGGATGTGGTAGCGTGTCCGGAACTTGCGGTTGGCCTGGCGTAGGGCGTCTTCGGCTTCGAAGCCTTTCCAGCGGGCAACCTGCACCAGGCTGAACAGCAGGTCGCCAAATTCGTCGACCATTTCGTCGGCGTCCCGGGCTTCGGCCAGCTCCTGGATCTCTTCCTTGATCTTGTCGACTACGCCGCCAATATCGCGCCATTCGAAGCCCTGGCGAGCGGCGCGCTCCGAGACCTCTTGGGCGTACGCCAGCGCGGGCATGGCGAGCGTGACGCTGGCCAGGATGGATTGGTCTTTGGGTCGCTCGCCCTTTTTGATCTCGTCCCAGTTAGCCAGCACCTGGTCGGCGCTGTCGGCCTGGACGTCGCCAAAGACGTGCGGGTGGCGGCGGACCAGCTTGGAGCTGATGCCCAGCACCACATCGCGCAGGTCGAACTCGCCCTGCTGGCGGGCGATCTCGGCGTGCAGCAGCACCTGCATCAGCAGGTCGCCCAGTTCCTCGGCCAGCTTCTTGGCGTCGCCGGAGTCAAGCGCGTCCAGGGTCTCGTAAGCCTCCTCGAGGAGGTAGCTCCGGATGCTCTTGTGGTCCTGCTCGCGGTCCCAGGGGCAGCCGTTAGGCGCCCGCAAGCGCTGGGTAACGTACTGCATGGCTTCCAGGTAGCAGCCACGCTCCAGCGGCGCCAGCGGCTCGACAAGCAGCCCGTGCTCGGTCTGGCGCATCGGATGGCCAGCCGGGTACACCTGCGCCAGGGCGCGTTTCACCGTCGCCTCGTCGTCGACGTCGGTGACGAGCACGGCCGAGATGGGGTTCAGGAGGTAGCCGGGCGACATGCTCAGCCGCCCAGGCTCGCCGAGCAGCTGGGCGGCAGGGACCACTTGGAGGCTCGCGCCTGAAGGCAGGCCCAGTTCGGAGTACAGCGCTTCCAGCTCGGCCACAGCGGAAAGTCTAGGCGCCCTCACCCTAGCCCTGCCATGAAAATGGGTATTTTCATGCACGCCGATGCGCCCCGGCGCAGCACTACTCTCCCGCTGCGGCGGGCGAGGGGACTCTCGGATCTCATTTCCAGCGACTCGCTACTCGAATCCCAAACATCCCCTCTCCCGTTGCGACGGGAGAGGGGATGTTTGGGATGTTTGCAGCTATACGAACAGTGGCGCCAGCACCAGGGTGATGGTGGACAGCAGCTTGACCAGCACGTGGAGCGATGGGCCGGCGGTGTCTTTGAAGGGATCGCCGACGGTGTCGCCGACGACGCCGGCGGCGTGGGCGAAGCTGCCCTTGCCAAGCACCGTACCGGAGGCATCCTTGAGCTGGCCGCTCTCGATGAACTTCTTGGCGTTGTCCCAGGCGCCGCCGCTGTTGTTCAGGAAGGTGGCCATGATGACGCCGACGATAGTGCCGACCATCAGCAGGCCGCCCACCGACTGCCAGCCGGCATTGCCGCTCAGGGTGCCTGTGGCGCGGAAGATCAAGCCCACCGCGATGGGCATGGCAACGGCCAAGATGCCGGGCGCCACCATTTCTCGCAGCGCGGCGCGCGCGGTGATGTCAACCGCGCGGGCATAGTCGGGCTTGGAGGTGCCGGCCATGATGCCGGGGTCCTCGCGGAACTGCCGCCGGACTTCCTCGATGATCTTAGCGGCCGTGCTGCCGACCGCGCGGATGGCGAGGGAGCTGAACAGGAACACCAACATGCCGCCCATAAGGGCTCCGACGAACACCTCGACGTTCGACAAGTTGACCGGCAGCGCGTCGCCGCAGTGCTGGATGAGGCCGGCGAGCCGGCCGGTGGGCACGGCTTCGGCGGCCTTGCCGGCGCAACCGCCCAGCAGTTCCTTGACGCGGTCGAGGTAGGCGCTGAACAGCAGGAAAGCGGCGAGGCCAGCCGAGGCCACCGCGTAGCCTTTGGTGAGCGCCTTGGTGGTATTGCCGACGGTGTCAAGGCTGTCAGTAATCTGGCGGGCCTCGGGCGAGGCGTGTGCAAACTCAGTGATGCCACCGGCGTTATCCGTGATGGGCCCGAAGGTATCCATCGCCAGCACGTAGGAGGCAGACATCAGCATACTCATGGTGGCCACCGCTGTGCCGTAGATGTTGCCGTTGACCAGGCCCGACAGGCCGCCAATGACGAATGCAGCCACGAGGGCAACGCCGATGACCACGGCCGTAACCGCGGTGGTCTCGAAGCCGACGGCCGTGCCGGTGATGATGGTGGTGGCCGGACCGGTCATGCAGGCGCGGGCAATCTCTTGGACCGGTCGCCAGGCGCCGGCGGTGTAGTACTGGGTGATGTAGACAAAGGCGAAGCCAACTCCGATGCCGATCAGGCCGCAGAAGAAGAACGACAGCCAGGCGCTGCCCATCATGGTGTAGGTGGTGAAAAATAGGCCGACCACTGACAGCGCGGACAAGACGTAGTAGCCGCCGTTGAGGGCGGCCATGGGGTCCTTGTTAGGGCGAGCAAAAGCCGGCAGCGACAGCAGGCCAACCATGGAGGCGATCAGGCCAAACGAGCGCAGCACCAGCGGGAAGAAAATCCAAGCGATGTTCTTGGTGGCCGCGTAGATTGCGACGCCGAGGATCATGGCGCCGATGTTTTCCGCCGACATCGACTCGAACAGATCGGCGCCACGGCCGGCGCAGTCGCCCACGTTATCGCCTACGAGGTCGGCGATGACGGCGGCATTGCGTGGGTCGTCCTCGGGAATGCCAGCCTCGACTTTGCCCACAAGGTCGGCGCCGACGTCGGCCGCCTTGGTGTAAATGCCGCCGCCCAGCTGGGCGAACAGTGCGACGAAGCTGGCGCCGAAGCCAAAGCCAACGATCAGGAACGGAGTTTGGGAAATGTCGTTGCCCAAGACGCTGCTGTACAGGCCGAAAATGCCGGCCACGCCAAGCAGGCTCAGCGCCGTCACCAGGAAGCCCGAAACGGCTCCACCGCGCATGGCCACATTGATAGCCTCGGGCAGCGAGCGCTGGGCAGCGGACGCGGTGCGCAGGTTCGCGCGCACCGACACGTACATGCCGATGTAGCCGGACACCGACGAGCACAAGGCTCCCAGGATGAAGGCGATGCCCGTCAGCACCCCTTCAGTGGGGTCGCTCCGGAAGATGCCGACGAGGATGCCAATCACTACCGCGGTCACCAGCGCCAACGTGCCGATAGTGCGGTACTGGCGGTTCAAGAAGGCCATGGCGCCTTCGAAGATCATGCCAGCCACCTCCTGCATGGCAGGGGTGCCGGAATCACGGCTCAACACATCCTTTGCCAGCCAGATGGCGAACAAGATGGCCAGCACGCCTACCACGGGGACAACCCAGACGATACCCATGCGCACCTACTCCTTAGATATTGCTGGACATAAAAGAAGTGCGTCCCGAGGACGCACTCAGAAAACCGGAGCTATTGTAACAGCCTGGGGGAGTCAGCGAACGGCGGCCAGAGCTCGCGGTTTGTTGCGGAGGTCGAACACTTGGTCGGAAGCCAAGCCAATCCGTTCCATCATCTGCAAGGGGTATGACAAATCGCAGATCTGGCCGGTCTGATGGCCGTCGCTGCCAATCGCGAACGTCACGCCCATGTCTTTGCCGATCCGCAGCAGCCGCTCGTGCGGCAGCTTGTAGCGGCCGCTGATCTCCAGCGCCACCTTGTACCGGACGGCCAGGGCGCACAGCCGTTCCTCCCATTCCGGCTTGTAGGCCTTCTCCGGATCGGGGTCCAGCGGCAGGATCGGCGTGAGCGTGGGATGGCCCAGGATGTCGATCGGGGTGGTCTCGAAGCAGTGGCGCAGGATGCCCAGCCACTCGTCGATCCAGACTTCCGGGTCCGTCAGGTCCACGTCCGGCGTGTACGGCGTCCGCCCACCCGATTGGAACCAGCGGAACATGCCGTCCAGCGGCTTGAACTGCCCGTCGCGCATGACGCCGTGCAGCGAGCCGATGACGTAGTCCAGCTCCGAAGCCTTGTCAGGATCGAAGGTCAGGCCGTAGGCCACGTCGAACTCGACTCCGCGGTAGACGTCGTACTGGCGCAGGTCGGCTATGTAGGCGTCGAGGTTGTGGGCTTGGATGCCGGTCGTCCTGGGGCCCGCGTGGTCGGAGATACCGATGCGGTAGCCCTTCTGCCGGGCCACCTCCAGCAGATCAGCCGGATGAAAGCGCCCGTCGGACCATTGGGTGTGGAGATGGTGATCGACGATCCGGAAGGGATAGTGCTCCGCCAGCTCCAGCATGTTGACGAGCGAAGCTTAGCGCGCCGGTCCAACAGCAAGCGCCCGGTGTCGGACTAGCGGTCCTTCTTGCCGTCCTAGCCCTTGCCGTCCTTGCCCTTGCCGTGATGGTCATCGGACGAGATGGCTGCCGTCTGCAGCGCGGCCAGGGGCCGCGAGACCTGAGCGGATTGGCCGCCCCCATGCCCCGATGACTGGCTGCTCTGAGTCGACGAGCTCTGCTGGACCGCCGAGGACGGCGGGCTCGTTGGCGGCACGCTCACAGCATGGGGAGCCGCGCCCGAGGATTGGGATGAGCTCGAGCCTTCGCCGGAAGACCTGCTGTTCGAGCCAGTTGTGGTTGCCTGCGGCGAGCTGGCGGTTGCGCCAGCCACTGCCGAGATGGCGCCACTGCCGCTGCTGTTGGCCTTTCCGCTCGAACCCTTGTCGTCCCTATTGTCGCCTTGACCCGACGACGACGCCGTCGCGCCGGTGGCGGTTGACCCCGGCGTGGTGGCGGAGCCCGCCGTAGATGTGTTGGGGCTGATGGCCCCGGCGGCGACCGTTCCAGCCGCGGCGTTTGCCGCGGAGCTCGTGGTCGTGGTCGTCACGGTCGAGGCAACGGTACCGCCGCTGTGCGAAGGGGAGCCGCTGGCGGCAGCGCCACCGTTGTCATCGTCGTCCGATTTCTTCCCCATATCGCGCGAGGACTCTGTGCTGGTCTGCGAGCTCACCGTGGAGGAAACGTTGGTCGTAGTGGATGGCGACGCGGTCGAAGACGAGCTGCCCACGACCGCGGTGGTGTTCGAAGAGCTCGTCCGCGGTGCCGTCTCTTCGCTTGTGGCAGGCGGAGGCGGCGCCTGCGACGGTGAGCTGGGGGCGCTGGGCGCCTGACCGGGAGGACGCGCGGAAGACGTCGCCGGCGCCGCGGGCGGGACTGGTGGCGCTGCCGGCGTCGCCTGCACGGCCTGCAGCTTGCCATTGCCGTTCACAGTCACGAGCAGGCTCACAGGCTGCCCTACCTGCAGCTGCTGCACCAATGACGGGTCGGCTTGCACTGCTACGCCGCTGACTTGGAGCGTGTTGCCATTGGTGATGCCTTCCAACAGGCCGTCAAAGCGAACCGCGCGGACGGCGCCTTGCAACTGTGCGCGCAGCCGCGGTTGCTCGGCGGCGGGAGCCTTGTCGATCGCCAGATCGGCCAGGTCGATCTGCTGCGAGAGCAGCACGACGTCGCGCGGCGTACCCCTGACCTCCACTCCGGCCACCTGGCTCTGCGACTCCGCCAAGCGAGCTACTTGCTCCAGGGTGGCAGCGATGGCCTGCTGCGCATCCTGCACAGGCGCCTGGTCGCTTGTTATCTGCAGGATGGGGTTCTGGCCGGCGCGCTTGTGTGACACCGAGGCCAGCGTCGCGATCAGTACCATGGCCATGACCGCCCGAGCGAACACCGGCGAGGGCATGCTCAACCGCGGCAGTGAAATCGACGGGAAACTCAGCTGGCTGAAGGGCAGGAACATGGTGCCCAGCCAGGTGAAGCCACGCTTCTCGGGTGGCAGCAGCGGCGCTGCCATGAGCCGCGCCTTGGACGCGGCGGCCCATTCCGCCCGCGGCTGGTGCGCCGGCACGGCGCGCAGCATCGTGGCCAGTTCGGCGAACTCCGGCAGGTCGCCGCGGCCGGTGAAGGGCGCGTTCTCCTCCAGGAGCTGCCGGGCGACATACGGATCCTCCGGCAGAGTGTCGATGAATTCGGACAGAGCGGCGTCGAACGGGTCAATCATGAGCGGCTGGTTCCCCCTTGAGCTTCCAACACGCGCCTGAGCGCTTTGAGCCCCCGGCTCTGCAGTTGCTTGACAGAGTCTTCGCTCTTGCCAACGGCCTTGGCCGTTTCGATGATGCTGAGGCCCTGGACCACGCGCATCGACACGATCTGCCGCTGGTCTTCGGTGATCTTAGCCAGCGCGCTGGTCAGCGTGTGCCGATCGAGCCGGCTGTCCAGCCGGTCCTTCTCGAACAGCAGGTGCTGGGCGTCGTCGATGTTAACAAATTGCTGCTTCTTGCTGCTGCGAACGTGATCGATGAGGTGGTTGTGCGCTATCCGATACAACCAGGACGAGAACGGTACTTCTCGAAACTGAAAGCTACTCAGGTTCTGGAGCGCCTTCATAAACACCTCTTCCGTGAGATCTTCTGCCGCCTCCGAGCGGCCGTTCAGGTGATAAGCGAGGTAGCTGTAGATCTTTGGGCAATAGAGTTCGTACAGCTCCCCGAAAGCCGCCCGATCGTTGGCTTGCGCGCGTTGAACTAACGCCTGAACGTCCGACACCACTCCACTCACGGAAGAAGGACCCTATCCGGCCGCGTCCTAATGACTGCTCCTCCTCTGGTGTTGATGCTGCTGGTTCCTGGACCGATTGTTCCTGGTGTAGCTCGCATGAACTGCTTATCTGACGCATATAACGTACCGGGGTGACGGGTAGGCAAGACCCTAGTACGAACGGGCAGCGTAAGGCCGCCACTCTAGTAGCCCACCAAGCCCTGAGGCATGACTTTTGGGGAGTCAAAGCGGCCCACAACCACGGCCACGATGATTCCCCACGCATAACGCCAACCCCAAACGGCTGGCGTCGGGATTGCTCACCGCCGCCGCGCACAGCCAGCCGCCCACACCGGCCAGGAATAGGCCGTGCTGCGCGCCCAGCCATCGCCATCCATGAGGCCGCGGGCCGTGAACACGAACGAGAAGGCCATCACGAAGGGCAGCGACAGCCCGAGATCGTAGTTCAGGATAGGCAGCGGCAGGTGGCCCTGGCCAGGCAGCGCCGTCGCGTTCACAGTGAGGATGAGGCGGCGCAGCAGAAGCTCGTCGCCCGCGGGCAGCTGACTCAAGAAACGCCCCAGCGCAGGCATGACCGCCGTGGTCATCCACAACGCGGCCAGCACCAAGGCCATGAGACCGCCCGCCATCCGGACGCCAACGCCGAGGGCAGCCAGAAAGCTGGTGCCCTTGCGCGTTGCGCCGGACAGTTGCCTGATATCGACTGGCTGCAGTCCCGCGGCAGCGCCTTGCTCGACGTGCTTTTCACGATCGAGCCGCTGCCGGGCCCAGGCCAGGTGGGCTTGGATCTGGAGGTTGTCGGGCTCATAGCGCAGAGCCTGGTCGAGCGTGTCGACCACTTCCTCAACCGTCTCGGCTGTCTTGGCGCGCCAGAACCAGGCCCTGGTCATGAGCGACGTGTGCTGGGAGCGCAGCTCGGGGGCAGCCTTCTCGGCCAGCTTGGCCGGCTGCTCGGTGGCCTTGAGGAACAGCTCGTAGGCGAGCTCGTCCTGGCCACGGTCGAGGGCGGCAACGCCATCGGAGACCAGCGTCTCGAGACGCGCCAGCAGCTGCTCGAAGCGAGCCAGCGGGGCTTCGAGGCGCTGGGTTATGACTTCAGTTGGTTCGACCTTGGCGGCGCTGGCTAGCGCCGGCTCGGCGACGGGCTCCGCCACAAGCGGCGGCGGCTCAGGCGCCACTGGCTCTTCGCTGGCCGGCGCCTGCGTGAGCATCGCCTCCGCCAGCGCCTCGGCTTCCGCCAACCCAGGGAACAGCTCGGCCAGCGCCTGGCGCTCATCAAGGAACGGCTGGATCGGAGCTGCCTGGCTCAGCGGCGGAGCTGCCTGGCTCAGCGGCGGAGCAGCCTGGCTCGGGACTGGAGCGACGGCCGCTCGATCGAGCTTCACTTCGCGGCGAGCTTGCCATCGAGCGCTTAGGGCCGCGGCGATGGAGGCCAGCAGGCGCACCGGAATGCGGAGCAGCGACCACAGGCCGCGGGAGGTCGTTCGGATAGCGCGCGCCAGGAACGCGACCGCGGTGTCGCCTCGCTGGGTGAGAGCCCAGAGGTCGGCCAGGACCGCCCAGACGGCTTTGCCCAGGCGGGCCAGCACCAACGCGAGCACGCGCACGAGGTCTCTGGCCACGTGCCCAATGGCGCGAGCAAGATGACTCATGCCAGCATCGACGATGTGCATGGAACGGCCCGCCGCGCCGGCGAAGGCACGAAAACCGGAACTCGCCGCGGCCGGCGTGCGGCGCAGAGTGGCAGTCGCAAAGGCCCACGCCTGGCGCGGGCCAGCGCTGAGCAGGCCGCGCAGCCGCTGCCCCAGCGGCGGCGGGGCGTCGGGCCGGCGGATCATCAACCAGGGGCACTTGTGATGCGCGGTGCTGAGACAGAAGCTTTTCTGGTGCAGCAGATCGACGCGGTCGCGCTGCATGTAGAGGTAGCAGCGGTGGTCGTCGGAAGGCACCGAACCGTGGCCGAAAGGATCGGTGGCGTGACCCAGGTGAGGACACGACTTCTGGGGCTGGCGGGACACAGTCACGCCAGCCAGGACTTTGAGCCGCAAGGTGAGACGCTGTGACAGCCTCAGGACCAGCAGCAGGAGCAGCAGGGCAGCGAATGCGCTCAGAACGGCAACCATGACTTACCCCAGGAACCCGGAGCTGAATTGCCTGTAAATGGTCAGCGCGGCGGGGCCAATGGTCACAATCATCACGCTGGGCAGGATGAACAGGACCAACGGGAACAGCATCTTGACAGCGGCCTGATGGGCTCGTTCCTCGGCGCGCTGTCGCCGTTTCAAACGGGCTTCATCTGCCTGGGTCCTCATGACCTGGGCCATGCTGACGCCCATTTGATCGGCCTGGATTATGGAGCTCACGAGCGACTGAAGATCACGCACCCCAGTTCGGTGGCCAAGCTCTCTCAAGGCCTCCCGCCGGGGCTTGCCCAGACGGATCTCCTGCAGCGCCCGCTGAAACTCCTGTCTCAGCGGCCCTCGTGTCTTCTCGACGACTTTGGCTATGGCGCCATCGAGCGCCAGACCGGCTTCCATTGACACAACAATGAGGTCGAGCGCGTCCGGCAGCGCACGTTCGATGGCCCGTTGGCGTTTCGCGGCTTTAGCCGATAACCAGCGCTTGGGCAGGTAAGCACCCAGGACGAACAAGAATGCAGTGACGGCCAGGTTTGCCGGCACAACGGCGTGGCGAATCGACAGCACGAGCAGCAGGTAAGCCGGCGGCGCAACCAACATGCCCAGCCCGCGAATCGCCACCAGCCCGTGGATGCTGATGGGATTTCCGGCCTGCCCCAGCGTCTGCTCCATTCGCTCTCGTACCCGCTTGGGGGCGGTCGAGCCGAACAGCCGGCCCAGACGGTCGAGGAACGGAAAGATCAGCCGCTCCGAGAACGGCCGCGCCAGGTTGTCGCGATCCTGCGCCGCCCGATAGGCGTAGGCCTTCAGCTTGTCGCGCGCTTCATTTTTCTTGGGCCTAAGTAGGGAAGCGACCAATAGAGAGACGCTGATGAAGGTCGCGATCGGAGCAACAACGGCTACTTGCGGCGTCATACCTCGATGTCCACCAACTTCCGGATAACCAGCAGACCCAGCAGCTCCAGGACGAAGCCGACGCCCATGATGACTCGGCCGCTGGTCGCGGCCCACATGCTCGAGATGTAGGACGGGCTCAGCAGCGACAGCAGTACCACCATGGCCACCGGCAGACCGGCGACGATGTAGCCCGACATTCGCTCTTGGGCCGTGAGGACGCGGACTTCGCGCAGGATACGGTGACGCTCACGAATGGTGTAGGCGATGTTGGACAGGATCTCGGTCAGATTGCCGCCCACCTGCCGCTGAATGACCATGGCGGTGACCACCAGCTCGAAATCGGTGCTTCGGACCCGCTCTGAGATCCCCAGCAGCGCGTCCTCGATGGCGCCGCCCATGCGGATCTCGCGCAGCGCCTGGTCGAACTCCACGCCGATGGGCTCTGGCATCTCACGGACGATGGACTCCATGGCCTGCATGAAGGAGTAGCCGGTTTTGAGCGAGTTGGACATGAGCACGAGGGCGTCCACCAACTGATCGTCGAAGGCTCGAACACGCTTCTTCTGCCGAGCACGGACGTACAGAACCGGCAGAAAGTACCCTCCGAGGCCCGCGGCAACAGCAGGGACGAGCGCACCCAAGGCGCGCCCAGCCAGGGCCCCGAGAACCAGCGCCACCGCACAGCGGACCAGGAGATACTCACCCACGCGCATCGGCAGCGCCGCCCGCGCGAGCTTCAGGGATAACCTGGCCCCCCTACCCTTGCGCCGCAGCAGATTGTCGAGAATGGAGATGTTGCTGAAGCGCGGCGGATGCAGGAGCAGGGGCGCATTACCCGGCATGTCCGCTGCTGCTGCCTTCGACCGAGCCGGCGCGAACACGCTCACACGACGGCGGGCCAGGATACCGCCATGGTTGGCGATGCGATACACCCCCAGGCCAAACAGCAGGATGGTCACGAACACAGCAGACGAAGCCAGGACGGTGGGAGCGACGGCGAACGGCATGCTAGGCACTCCCTCCTTCGAACAAGCTCGCCGGCATGTATACGCCGTATTGCTCGAAGCGCTCCGAGAACTTCGGCCGCAGGCCGGTGGGGCGAACGTCACCCAGAATGCGCCCCTGTTCGTCGGTGCCTCGAGCCTGGAACACGAAACATCCTGCATGGTCACTGTTTGGCTCTCCATACCGACGATCTCGCTGATGTGGGTCACTCGGCGAGAGCCGTCGCGCATGCGAGTGAGGTGCACGATGAGGTTGATGGCCGAGACGACCTGCTCGCGGATAGCCTTGGCCGGCAAGTCCAAGCCAGCCATCAGCACCATGTTCTCCACGCGTGAAAGCGCGTCGCGGGGGGTGTTGGCGTGGACGGTGGTCAGCGACCCATCATGACCTGTGTTCATGGCCTGTCGAACGCCTCGCCGCCGCGGACCTCGCCCACGATGATCCGGTCGGGCCGCATGCGCAGGGCATTCTTGACCAGCTCGCGCTGGGTGATCTGACCTTCACCCTCGATATTGGCCGGCCGAGGCTCGAGCCGGACGACATGCCGCTGCCGCAGCTGCAACTCGGCTGGGTCCTCGATCGTGACCACACGCTCCGTCGCCGGAATGAACGACGACATCACGTTGAGTAGGGTGGTCTTGCCGGTGCCGGTGCCGCCCGACACAATGATGTTGAGCCGCATTTGGATGCAGGCCTTCAGCAGCTCGACGATCTCGGCGGTGAGCGTTCGAAAGCGAATAAGGTCCTCGGCCTGATAGGGATCGCGCGAGAACTTTCGAATGGTGACCACCGGGCTGTCGATGGCGAGCGGCGGGATGATGGCATTGACACGGGAGCCGTCAGGCAAGCGCGCGTCCACCATGGGCGACCGCTCGTCGATACGGCGGTTCAGCGGTGCGACGATCTTCTCTATCACCCGCAGGATGTGATCCTCGTCTTTGAACGCCTTGTCGCTGAGGTACAGCACGCCGGCGCGCTCGAAGTACACCCTGTCGGGAGCGTTGATCATGATTTCCGAAACGGTCGGGTCATCGAGGAGAGGCTGGATCGGGCCGAAGCCCACAACCTCGTCGACGATTTCGCCGATCAACCTCAGGCGCTCTTGCCGCGCCAGCGGGAGATCCTCGGCCGCCAGGAGTGTGCGCGCGGCTTCCTCTACCTGGCTGCGCATGACCGCGGGATCCTGGCCCTGAAGGCGCGTCACGTCCAGCTCACGAATGAGCCTTTCATGGACCTTCGCCTTCAGATCTGTAAACGGGTCTGCAGGCGCACGCTGATCGTCAACAGGAAGGCTGGGAGCGGATTGGTTGGGCCGGCGCTCTTCGGGGTCGCCGAGCGCGCGAAAACCGGAGCGTTCGAGCAGCATGGACATACGGCTAGCCCTTCGCCCGCCCGAACAGGGACCTGCCGGCGGCCGTTCTCGATCCGCTTATCGCTTGAGCAAGCGCGCTGACGTTCTGGGAAATCTTGGCGCTCGGCTGAGCGTGCACGAAGGGCTTGCCCCACTGGCTCAAAGCCACGAGGTGGCCGTCATATGGCACTTTCCAGAAGATGGGGTAGTCGACCGCCATCTCAGCGTCGCTCATCGGCAGGCTGCTGCCGTTGTGCGCCTGGTTCATGATGAGTTTCACCTTGTCGTTGTTGTAGTGCCAGCTCTTCATCATGCCCAGGCACAATTTGGTGCTTTTCAGGCATGTGAGCTGGTTGCTGGCAACCAGGCAGATGAGGTTCGACAGGTCTAAGGTGGCGAGCACGTTGTCGTTGAGCTGGCGCGGCATATCGACCACCACGTAGTCGTAGGTGTGCGCCAGCACCTCCAGGATTTTTTCACATGCACCGCGGCCACTCTCTCGCCCTCCTCTGGACGGGCTGGGGCCGGCAGCACCTTGAGTCCCGATGAGTGGACGCTCAGGAAGCCCCGCATCAGCTCCGGGTCGAGCTTGTCGACGATCGGTACGAGATCGCTGATGGTGCGCTCCGGCACGATGTCGAGCATCAGGGCCACGTCACCAAGCTGCAGATCGAGATCCACGAGCGCCACACGCTGCTTGCAATTGAGCGCCAGCGCGACCGCCAGGTTGGTAGCTAGGGTCGTGCGGCCGACGCCACCCTTGGCTCCGAAGATGGTGATGATCTCGCCGACGTGGCCGCTTTCGATGACATGCTCGTTGAGCGCGCTGCGCTTCCGTTCGAGATCGTGAACTTCGGTGATTGTCCTTTCGAGCTCGTCCTCATCCACCGGGCGCACGAGGTAGTCCCTCGCTCCCGCCAACATGGCCTGCCGCAGGTGCTCGCGGCCGGACAGGGTGGAGAGCGCGATGACCGGCATCTCAGGCACGACCACCCTGAGCGCCTCGATGGTGCGGAGACCGCGGGCCAGTGGCTCCTCGACGGCGACCAGCGCCACGCTCGGCCGCAGGTCACGCGCGATAGCCACCGCTTCCGTGCCGAGCACGCTCTCGCCGGCGATCATCAGCTCACTAGCGAGGAGCTGGCGCTTCAGAGCCAGGCGCTCTTCGACTGAGTCGTCGACCAGCAGCAGCCGGATGGTGTTGGAGTCCGGATCCGCCAGCCCAGGCAGCGGGTCGATGGTGAGAGGCTCCGTGGCGCTCATAGCGGCTTCAGGTCCGACTTCAGGACGGCGGCGCCGTTCAGGTTGCCGAACAGGCCATCGTCCAGCTTGATCGTGCTCTGATCGCCATGGGCTCGAAGCACCAGTCGGATCTGGCCCCTGGCTTCGGCCAGCACGAGCTTTTGTGCCTCCTCGGGGCCGACAGCCAGCGTCGCGGTGCGGGCCTGGGGCTGAGTCGCAGCCGGCTGCTTTGGCGGCTGCGGACCCGTGCTCGGCGAGACTGCCTGAGCTGCCTTCTGGGCCGTGCTGGGCGGCGGCGCATCACCCTCGAGCTGCCGTCAGGCGATCCTCGAAGTGCATGCCGCGGGCAAGCCGATGGACAGCTCCATCAGCCTCGAGACGATCGCTAAACAGACTCCGGGACTTTCGGGCGCGGACCTGGGCAACGTGCTGAACGAGGCGGCCATCCTGGCCGTCCGGCATCGCCGCGGGGTCATCGGCATGTCAGACGTCGAGGAGGCGGTGGACCGCGTGGTGGCTGGTCCGGCCCGACACAGCCGCCTGATGTCGCCCAAGGAGCGGGCTATCACGGCGTATCACGAGGCGGGACACGCGGTTGTGGCCCGCCGTCTCCCGAACTGCGATTCGGTCGCAAAAGTGTCAATCACCTCCCGCGGCGCCATGGGTGGCTACACGCGATTTCTTCCAGACGAAGACCGAGCCTACTGGAGCCGGGCCGACTGCCTGGACAATGTCGCCTGCCTATTGGGCGGTCAGGCCGCCGAGGAACTGGTGTTCGGCGACAGTACGAGCGGCGCGGCCAACGACATCGAGCGGGCCAGCCAAATCGTTCGCTCGATGGTGTGCAACTTTGGGATGAGCACGAAGATGGGGCCGATCTCGTTCGGCGACAAATTCCACTACTCTCCCGGCCAGGGATACAGCGGTCCAGCCGCCCTGAGCCAGTGGGCCACCACGGCTATCGATCAGGAGGTGCAGCAGTTAGTCGCGGAGGCGCACACCAGGGCGCGTGACATTCTGGTGGAACACCGCGCTGCGCTGGAAAGGGTCGCCAACCGGCTGTTGGAGGCCGAAACGCTCGACGCGGCGGCCTTTGAGACGGCGTTTACTGGCAGCGACGATCCGGCATTTCCAGGGTGCCTACTGCAGCAGCCTTGAACCGAAGAACACCGGCGGCAGGTTGTTGTACAGGAACCTCGTCCCCATGGGTTGGGTCATGGCCCAATACGTCCAGGGAGACCAGCCGGGATCCTGGATGGGGTCGGGACCCGCGGCGGAATCGAGCCGCGCCAATCGCGCCAAATGAGCTCCGTAGTAACCGGCGGTACCGCCGTACTCATGCTCATCGGGCGTCGGGGATGCCCCAAGGACACCGGGGAGGAGTACACCAATGGCCAGCACACTCGCCGCGGCGGCGGCGGCGAGCCGGCTCTTCGTCGACATAGTGCAGCCATTCCAACGCGCCGCCACAACCGAATGTGCTCTGGCGTAGGGCCATGGACAAGCGCCACCACTTGGCGCCTACGAAAAGCTGCTTCCCGGGTTACCAGTCGATGCCGAACAGCACGCCGGCATGCGTCACAATTGACGGGCGTTACTTCGCCAGTGACTCCAGGATCGAATTGTCAAAGAACTGCTCTGGCTTGGCGGTCTTGGCGGCGGGGTTGGTGCTGACGATGGTCAGGATGTTCTGCATGGCCTTGGGGTCGATGGTTGGCACCTTCTGGCCCGACCACACCGGGAAGATGTACTGGTAGCTTTCCTTGGCGACGTTCTGATCGGTCTTGGTCCACTTGACCAAGGTCTGCTCCACGGCCGCCTCGTTGGCCGGATTGCCAGTAAAGGTCCAGGCCTCCTGGTACGCCTGCAACATCTGCTTGACCACGTCGGTATGCGATTTGAGGTAGTCGCGCGTAACCCCCACGGATGAGTGGACCATCAGCTCGCCAAGCTTGGGGCCGTTGATCAGCTCCGGGAAGCCCTGCTGGTTGGCAATGCCCGTGCTCGGGGGCGATAGGATGCCGCCCGCCGCGGTGCCCTGCTCCACAG
>DAIUFO010000021.1:0-20172 GCA_036844545.1 Chloroflexota bacterium | reverse complement strand
AACGACTGGCCACTGTGCCACGGCTCGCTGATCCCGCTGTTCGACCTGCCGACGTTCATCGAGTGGAACCACCGGCTGTTCGCCAGCCTGGTAGCGATCCTGAGCCTCGCCACCGCGATCCGCGGCTGGGTTGCGCTTCGCCGGCGACCAACGCTCGTTAGGCTTGCCACCGGGGCTGTCGCCTTGGTGGTGGCGCAGGCGCTGCTGGGGGCAGCGGTCGTGAAGGGCGACCTCGCCTCGCAGCTGGTGATGGCTCACCTCGCAGCCGCGAGCTTGACGCTGGCCATCATGCTGGTGCTGGCGACGCTGACAGCGGGGGAGAAGCAGCCCTTCGGACTGCAACAGCCTGTCCCGGACGAGGGAACATTAGGGGTCGCCTCGCGCTTCTATTACCTGCTGCTATGGACCATGGCCGCGGCCTTCCTGCTGCTCATGAGCGGGGCTTTGGTCACGGGCAGTGGGGCCTCGGGCTCGTGTCCCGACTGGCCATTGTGCTTCGGTCTCAGCGTCCCCGCAAGCGGGTTGCCGGCCATCCACTTCGCGCACCGACTGGTAGTCCTGGCCGTCGGGGCGCTCATCGTCTATGCGGTGGTCGCTGCCCTGCGCCGCGGCTCCGGCAGCCCGGGCATCACGCGAGTGGCGCGCTGGACGGGCATTTTCTTGGTCGCGCAGGTGCTCGTGGGCGCCCTCCAGGTCTGGCTGCGTTTCCCGCCGGGCCTGGTGGCGCTGCACATCAGCCTGGCTGAGGCTGTGTGGGGTGGATTGGTGGTCATGACGGTGCTGGCGTACCGGGAGCGGCGATCCATCCGGCTTGATGGGCCGGGTGAGGAAGAGCGCCCTCACCTAACCTCTCCCACCGCGGTGGGAGAGGAACAGCGCGTCTTGGCTGGCACGCTGCGGCAGACGTTGGCCGACTACGTCGCCTTGACCAAGCCGGAGATCATCAGCCTGCTGCTGGTGACAACGATCTGCACGATGTTCATCGCCACACGCGACATGCCGTCGCCGTGGCTGATCCTGTGGACGACGATCGGTGGGGCGCTGTCGGCCGGCGGGGCCAACGCGCTCAACTGCTACATCGACCAGGATATCGACCAGGAGATGACGCGCACGCGGCGGCGTCCCATCCCGGCCGGGCGCATGGAGCCGCGGCAGGTGCTCATCTTCGGGCTCACGCTGGGCGTGTTGTCGTTCATGGTCATGCTGCTGGGCGTGAACATGCTGGCGGCGGTGCTGTCTCTGGCTGGGCTGCTGTTCTACGTCTTCGTGTACACGCTGTGGCTCAAGCGCTCCACGCCCCACAACATCGTGATCGGCGGGGCGGCCGGCGCGGTGCCGCCGCTGGTCGGCTGGGCGGCCGCCACGGGGCGGGTTGACCTGGCGGCGTGGTGGCTGTTCGCCATCATCTTCTTCTGGACACCGCCCCACTTCTGGGCGCTGGCGCTGCTGATCAAGAAGGACTACGCGCGCGCCGGCGTGCCCATGCTGCCCGTCGTCCGCAGCGAAGACTTCACCCGCTGGCAGATCGTGCTGTATTCGCTGCTGCTGCTGCCGCTGACGGCGATGCTGTTCGCCATCGGCGCGCTGGGCGTCTTGTACTTGGCGCTGGCGCTGATCCTGACGAGCCTATTCATCTGGTATGCCGTGCGCTTGCTGCGGGCGGCTACTCTGGGCTGGGCCCGCCGCACCTACCGCTACTCGCTGCTTTACCTGGCGCTGCTCTTTGGCTCGATGGTGCTGGACCACGCTGTCGCCTTGCCATTCTGAACTTTGCCCCCGATGTCATTCTGAGCGCCGCGCGAAGAATCCGCTAGCTGGCGTGGGGGCAGCGCAGCGTGATGCCCAATGCGCGGTGAATAGCGACTTCGACCGCTTGCATTTTCATGACGCTCAGCTCGCTCACGCGTCGGGTCAGCCACGACCGGAGAATCGTGGACATGATATCGAGATTCACGACGCAAGGGCTGTATAGCCCGTCCTGCTGATCGAGAAAGACTTCCGCATCGAGGCCGCGTGTGTTCCTTGTGATTGTCGCGACGATTACCCTGTCGCGCCTTGTTAAACCCGCATCCCAGGACAGCAGCAACACGAGTCTCGGACCATCGTCGCGCGCTGGAGGAGGCGCCTGCCGTGACCACCAAACCTCACCGCGCTTCAAGCCGCCGATCCCTTAGGTGGTGCGGCCCTCTCTTCCTCATCCCACTCAGCGGTCGCCTCAAAAAATTGACGCGATGATTCCTCAATCCAGGCCCGCTCTTCCTCGGTTTCTGGGAACTTGCGGTAGGCCTCCTCGTAGCGCTTGGCGCGTTCTTCCAGCTCTTGGCGGTACATCTCGCCGCGGAGGAGGCGGGTCATGAGCTGGCTGCGGGTCACGTCGAGCTTGGCGCGCTCGGCCTCGACCCAGTGGTAGACATCATTGGGGATGCTGATGGCGACTTTGGCGACGCGTTTCATACCGCCATCATACCGCGGTATGACCAATCCCTTAAGCCGGGCGGATGTCTACGATGCGGAACCGGCCGTCGACATTGGCCCACAGCCAGTCGAGCTCGATGGTCGTTTCGCCTTCCAGGTGGACCACCCGGTGCGAGGCGTGGCCGTCATACGAGTGGCTCAGCAGCTCGTAGCGTCGGAGG
Source organism: Chloroflexota bacterium (assembly GCA_036844545.1). GTDB lineage: Bacteria > Chloroflexota > JAJPGV01 > JAJPGV01 > JAJPGV01 > DATGVV01. The sequence goes on along the minus strand of DAIUFO010000021.1, from coordinate 17,536 downwards.
CCGGACGGGACCAGTCCTTCCAGTGAAGCGATGCGATCGCGCACCTCGTCGGCGAAGTCGTAGCGAACGCGGGCCGGGTCGCCCCGAAGGAGCGACTCGAGGTGGTCGGTAAGCGCCTGCTGGACGATGGCCACGACAGTCTGGGAGGTGACCGGGGCTTCTTCGGGACTCATGGCTATATCGTCTCCAGCTCACACATGAGGCGGGCGTACAGCTCCAGGCCGTTGGCGCCCATCTCGAGCACGTCCTTGCCCAGCACACGAATGTCGTGGCCGGCAGGCGTGCTGCCCACGAGGACTTTCGAGTCGGATTCGTGTTGGGCGTCGGCGGCAACCTCGTCCCAGCCGCGGATGGAGCTGTCGCTCAGGCCGACGGCGGCGTGGACCGCCCGCTGGATGGTGTGGGCCTGATCCACCAGCCCGACAAAGGGGCCGCGCCAGCCAAAGCTGTTGCCCTGCTCGATCCAGTGGATCACCTGAAGCTGCAGCTCGTACGGCTGCTTGTGGACGCTGAACAGCAGCCGGTAGGTCGTGTCCGGCCGCGGCTCTTGGTGGACCTGGATCATGGCCCCGCGGGCGCTCAGATTGAGCAGCACCACGGGGTGCTCGGCGTCGTCACTCTCGACCGTACCCATGATGGACACCGGAGCCCGAACGTCGCGCCGCCGTTCGTCTGGCGTGACGCTCATCCCACGACCGGCCCCTTTCATTGTCTCCTCCAGCACAACACGGTTACTATACGGCGCATGACTGCTCATGGCCGCGCGCCCTTCATCCCGCTGCCCGCCAGGCCGGTCTGGCGCTGGCCCAACGGCGCCCGCCTGGCGGTCTGGGTGGTGATCAACGTCGAACATTTCGAGTGGAACAGCATGGCCGGCGTGGGCATGTCCAGCCCGGCCGTCGAGCCACCCGACGTGCCCAACTACACCTGGCGCGAATACGGCAGCCGCGTCGGCGTGTGGCGCACGATCGAAGTGCTGGACAGGCTCAACATCCCGGCCAGCATCACCCTGAACGCCAGCGTGTGCGACGAGTACCCGGAGATCCTGCGAGCCTTCCTGGAGCGCGAGTGGGAGATTTTGGGCCACGGCTGGACCAACAGCCAGGGCATCTCCGGGCTGTCGGAGGAGCAGGAGCGGGACACGATCGCGCGCACCGTGGAACGCATCACGAAGGACACCGGGCACTTGCGCAGGCCGCGCGGCTGGCTTGGCCCCGGCTTGGCGGAAACACATCGCACGCTGGATATCCTGGCCGAGCACGACATTGAATATGTGGCTGATTGGGTCAACGATGAGCAACCGTACCTGCTGCAAACGGCCAGCAAACCAGTAGTGGCGGTGCCATACAGCATCGATGTGAACGACATCGGCAGCTTCATCCGCCGAGGCTTCACCGGGGCGGACTATGCCGACATGCTGCGCGACCAGTTCGACGTGCTGTACCAGGAGTCGGAGCGCACAGCCAAGGTGATGTGCATCCCGGTCCACCCGTTCATCACGGGCGTGCCCTTCCGCAGCAAGCACCTAGAGGCGGCGCTGGCCTATATGAGGCGGCACGAGCACGCCTGGTTCACCACCGGCTATCAAATCGTGAGCGCCTGGCGGCAGGCAACGGGGAGTTGAAATGAGCGACCTCGACCAACTGTGCATCAACACCATCCGCACGCTGGCGATGGACGCGGTGCAGAAAGCCAACTCGGGCCATCCCGGCACGCCCATGGCCATGGCGCCGGTGGCCCACACGCTGTTCGATCGGTTCCTGTGGTTCAACCCGGCCGATCCCAAGTGGCTCAACCGCGACCGCTTCATGCTTTCCGCCGGCCACGCTTCAATGCTGCTGTACGGTGCGCTGTACACCAACGGCTACGACATCTCGATCCAGGACATCGAGACCTTCCGCCAGCTGCACAGCAAATGCGCCGGCCACCCGGAATACGGCCTGTGTCCCGGCGTGGAAACCACCACCGGCCCGCTGGGTCAGGGCGTGGCCACCAGCGTGGGCATGGCCATCGCCGAGCGCTGGCTGGAGGCCCGCTACAACCAGCCGGGCCACGAGATCGTCCACTACAACGTCTTCGCCCTGGCCGGCGACGGCTGCATGATGGAGGGCATCTCCGGCGAGGCCGCGTCCATTGCCGGCCATCTGGGGCTGTCAAACCTGGTCTGGTTCTACGACAACAACCACATCACCATCGAAGGCAACACCAGCCTGGCGTTCTCCGAAGACGTCGCCACCCGGTTCATGGGCTACCACTGGAACGTCCAGCGTGTGGGCGATGCCAACGACCTGGACCAGATCGAACGGGCGATGGCCAGCGCCCTGGCTGAGGACGAGCGGCCGTCGCTGATCATCGTCGACAGCCACATCGCCTACGGCGCTCCGCACAAGCAGGATACGTCCGGCGCCCACGGCGAGCCGCTGGGCGAGGACGAGGTCCGCGCCACCAAGGAGCGCTACGGCTGGGATCCCGACAAGCACTTCTACGTCCCGCCGGAGGTGGAAGCGCGCATCCCGGCCATGCGCGAGCGGGGCGCCGCGCGGCAGTCCGAGTGGCAAGCCAAGTTCGAGGCCTATCGGGCCGCCCATCCAGCGCTGGCGGCGGAGCTGGAGCTGATCCACAGCGGTGGCTTGCCGGCGGACTGGGCCAGCGGGATACCGTCGTTCCCGGCGGACGAGAAGGGGGCAGCCGGCCGCGACGCCAGCGCCCAGGTGCTGAACGCCATCGCGCCCAAGCTGCCGTGGCTGGTGGGCGGCGCCGCCGACCTGGCGCCATCGACCAAGACGCGCCTGACGTTCGATGGCGCGGGCGACTTCCAGAAGGGCTCGTCTGGCGGCCGAAACCTGCACTTCGGTATCCGCGAGCACGCCATGGGAGCCATGCTGAACGGCATGACGCTGTCGGGCCTGCGCGCCTACGGCTCGGGCTTCCTGATCTTCTCCGACTACGGCCGGGCTCCCATCCGGCTGGCGTCGCTCATGGAGCTGCCGGTGATCTACGTCTTCACCCATGACAGCATCGGCGTTGGCGAGGACGGCCCGACCCACCAGCCGATCGAGCAGCTGGCCTCACTGCGCGCCATCCCGCACCTGACCGTGCTGCGCCCGGCCGACGCCAACGAGGTGGCCGAGGCCTGGAAAATGGCGCTGGAGATCGCCAAGTACACCAACGGCGCCCACGGCCCGGTGGCGCTGATCCTCAGCCGCCAGGCGCTGCCCATCTACGACCGCACCAAATACGGGTCTGCCGAGGGCGTCCGCAAGGGCGCCTACGTGCTCGCCGACTCGGGTGGCCCGCCGGAGGTGATCCTAATGGCCACAGGCTCAGAGGTCCAATGGTGCATGGCCGCGCACGAGCAGCTCGTTGCCGAGGGCGTCAAGTCGCGCGTGGTGTCGATGCCCTCTTGGGAGGTGTTCGAGCACCAGCCGGCGGCGTATCGTGAGTCGGTGCTGCCGCGCGCCTGCCGCAAGCGCGTCGCCGTCGAGATGGCTTCGACCTTCGGCTGGGACCGCTACACCGGCTTCGACGGCAGCATCATCGCCCATCCCGACTTCGGCGCCTCGGCGCCGCTGAAGGAGCTGCTGAAGGAGTTCGGCTTCACCACCGAGCACGTGGTGGCCGAAGCGAAGGCGCTGCTGGCAGGTTAGTGTCCCGAGGGGAAGCCCTCGTCTGGATCTAACACCACGTCCAGCAGCGTTGGCTTGCTCGAGGCCAGAGCCTGGCGGAGCGCGGGGCCGATTTCCTCGGGCTGTTCCACCCGGATGCCGTCGCATTTGAGCTCACGCGCGAGGTTGGCGAAGTTGAGGCCGGGTGAAAGGTCGAACTCGCCAACGTTGGGGTATTGCTTGATGTGGTTGCGCTCGAGCTGCAGGGTGCCGTTGTTGAACACGATCACGATCACCGGCACCTTGTAGCGGGCGGCGGTTTCCAGCTCCGGCAGGATGCCGGTCAGCAGACCGCCGTCGCCTTCGAAGCAGATGACGCGCTTGTCAGGCGCGGCGAGCTGGGCGCCGATGGCCAGCGGCAAGCCGGTGCCGATAGCGCCAGTCCCGCGCGGGACGATAAAGGTTGGGCCGGCTTCTAAGAAGGTGTGGCTCGTGGCCCAGATATAGGGTGTCGAGGCATCGGACACGAGGATGGTGTTGGCGTCGAGTACTTCGCGCACTTCCGCCATCAGGCGCGCGGGGTGGATGGGTGAGGCGTCGGACATGGCGGCCGGCTCGTTGTCCTGCCACCACCTGTCCAGCAGGCTCTTGATCTCGTGGGTGCGTGGCGCGGGCGGTTGGAAGCCGCTGGCTTCCAGCGCCTCGGTGAGCGCTTGCAGGCCGGCTTTGGCGTCGGCCACGATACCAACTCGGGTGTCGTAGTTGCGGCCGATCTCTTCGGGGGCAACGTCCAGGTGGATGATGGTCGAACGCGGGTCCGGGACAGTCCAGCCGCTGGTGGCCAGCTCGTTGGTACGGGTGCCGACCAACAGCACTACGTCGGAGGCCTTGACGATGGCTTCGCCGATCCGTCCGCGGCCGAGGCCGCTGCTGAGCGAGCGGCCAAGCGGGCCGGCGCTGAGCGGGTGCTTCTCCGGGAAGGCGCCCTTGCCGGCGATGGTCGTGGCCACGGGGAATCCGCCCAGCTCGGCCAGCGCCAGCAGCTCCGGCCAGGCGCGGGACAGGTTCACGCCGCCACCGGCCACGATGCACGGCCGCTGGGCGGACTTCAGGATGCCCACCGCCTGCTCGATGCTCTCGGGAGCCGGCCGCACGCCTTGGGCGGGGAAGCTGGCGTACTCCGGCTCGACTGACGCTTCGGCCTCGACCCACTGGCTGTCGGCGAAGATGGACCCGACGCCGCGGATGTTCAGGACCACCGGCCCGGGCCGGCCGGTGGTGGCCATGCGGAAGGCCTTGCGCAGCTCCGCGGGCGCGGTCGCCAGGTCGACCACGTCGCCAATCCACTTGGTGACCGGCCGCTCGAGGCCGATCTGGTCCAGCTCGTACAGGGCGTTCTTGCCCTCGAGCGTGACGGTCAAGCCGTCCTGCAGGACGATGATCGGGATGGACGAGTTCCAGGCTTCCGCCAGGCCCAGGATGACGTTGCCGGTGCCGGCCCGGTTCAAGGTCAAGACGCCGGGCTTGCCGCTCACACGGGCGTAACCGCAGGCCATCAGCGCGCCGGCGGTCTCGTGGTGCATGTTGATGTGGCGGATGCGCGACAGGTCCATCTCGTGATACACGCGCATGCCGAACACGCACTCGACGCCATAGCCGATCAGCGTCCGCGCCAAGTGGTTGTAGACATGGTCCTTCATCGTGGTATCGCCTCTGCTCGTGTGGCATCATAAGCCGCGATCCGAACCCGCGGCCATTTGTTGACCTAACAGGTTGACAAAGTCAACTTAGCTGCCTAGGCTTGATTGGAACATGGCTATCGCATTTGGGCGCGAGGGCGTATTGGCGCCCCTGGAATCGGAGACCGTCGAATTCGAAGGGAAGGCCAAGTCCTTCCGGGCTGGCGAGATCGAAGCGGGCGACTTCCGGGCTTGGCGCTTGGCGCGCGGCATCTATGGCCAACGTCAGGCCGACAACCAAATGATGCGCATCAAGATCCCCTTTGGCGGGCTGAACGCGGACCAGCTCGACGTGGTGGGGGACCTGGCGGAGAACTTCGCCGGCAGCGGCAAAGGCCACATCACTACCCGCCAGAACATCCAGCTCCACTTTTGCAAGCTCGAAGTGGTGCCGGAGATGATGCGCCGGTTGGCGACGGTGGGCTTGACCACGCGAGAGGCCTGCAGCAACACCGTCCGCAACGTCACCGCCTGCCCGCTGGCTGGCGTCGATCCGACCGAAGCATTCGACGTCACGCCCTACGCCGCGGCCTTCGCCCGTTACTTCCTGCGCAAGCCCGAGAACCAGGCGTTGCCGCGCAAGTTCAAGGTCGCCTTCTCCGGCTGCGCCGAGGACTGCGTCGTGCTTGGCATCCACGACATCGGCCACCAGGCCGTCATCAAGGACGGCGTCAAGGGCTTCCGCGTGGTCGCTGGCGGCGGCACCTCGACCATGCCGCGTAAGGCGCCCGTGATCCGCGAGTTCGTGTCCACCGACGAGTACCTCCTGCTGGCCGAGGCGATCTTGGCCGTGTTCGACAAGACCGGCAACCGCAAGAACAAGAACTCGGCGCGGATGAAGTTCGTCATCGAGAAGATCGGCTTCGAGGCGTTCAAGACGATGGTCGACGAGGAGCTGGCTAAGCTGGGCGACAAGCGTGTGGACCTGGAACCGCTGATGAGCCTGCCCTCCGAAGAGGATGTTCTGCCGGAGGCCGTGCCCCTGGCCGACCCGATTCCGGGCTACGAGCAGTGGCGGCGGACCAACGTCAAGCCTCAGAAGCAGGCAGGCTGGTTCGCGGCCTACGTGACCGTGCCCACCGGCGACCTCTACCCCGAGCACCTGCGCGGGCTGGCCGACGTCTCGCGGCGGCACAACGGCGGCTTGGTGCGGACCACTATTACCCAGAACATCGTGCTGCGCTGGCTCCGCGAGGAGCAGCTGCCGGCGCTCCATCGAGACCTGTTCGAGCTGGGCCTTGGCGGCCCTGGCGCGCGCACGCTCACCGACGTCGTCTCGTGCCCCGGCGCGACGAGCTGCAGCCTGGCCATCACGGCTTCCATCGAGCTGGCGCGCTACGGCCTGGCGCCGAAGGTGAGCGAGGTGCTCGATCGCTATCCCGAGGCCGAGGGCGTGAGCATCAAGATCAGCGGCTGCCCCAACGGCTGCGGCCAGCACCACCTGGGCGCGATTGGCTTTGAAGGCGCGTCGACCAAGCAGAGCCTGCTGCAGGTGCCGTCCTACGAGGTGTGGCTGGGCGGCGGCAACACGCCCGACGGGCTGCGCATCGGCAAGCGGGCCGGCAAAGTGGCAGCCAAGAAAGCGCCACTGGTTGTCGAGAAACTGGTGGCGACCTACAGCGCCGAGAAGACTGCATCAGAGAGCTTCTACAACTGGATCGATCGAACTGGCATCGACCGGCTGAAGGCGCTCGTGGCCGAGTTCCACGACGTCGGCCCGCTCCACAAGGAGCTGGACTCTTACAAGGACTGGGGCTCGGACGAGATCTACAGCGTCATCCGTGGCGAAGGAGAGTGCGCGGCGTAGACGAGAGTTCTGAGTTCAGCGTTCAGAGTTCAGAGTCGCCAGGGGGGCATCAAACTCAGAACTCAGAACTCAGAGCTCAGAACCCGAGCCTAGGCGGCCGGACCGTCGTCCTGCTGGAGGCGCGCCGCGCGCCCGAAATAGCCGGCCTCGTCCAACGCCATGGCGGTCAGCCCTGGTCTGTCCCGGCCATGCAAGAGCTGCCGCCCGAGGACAACTCCGAGAGCGTGGCGCGCTTGGGCGACCTGTGTGAGCAAGGCGCTGATGCGATCGTGTGCCTGACCGGCGTCGGCACGCGAGCCATGTTCGAGCTGGCCGGCCAGCTTGGCCTGGAGCCGCGCCTACGTGAGGTGTTCGAGGGCGCGATCGTGGCTGTCCGCGGTCCCAAGCCGACAGCGGTTCTGCGCGAGCTGGGCGTGCGCATCGACCGCACCGCCCCCGAGCCGAACACCTCACGAGAGGTGCTGGCGGCGCTGGAGGGCGACAATTTCCAGCGCGTGGCGGTCCAGCTGTACGGCGGGCCGGACCAGGAGCTGCGGGCCGGCCTGGAGGCGCGCGGCGCGACGGTGCTGGAGCTGCCGCTGTATCGCTGGGCTATGCCCAGCGACTTGCAGCCGCTGCACGACTTCATCGATGGCATCGACAAGGCCCAGGCCCTGGCGGTGACCAGCGCCACGCAGGTCCACAACCTGTACTCGGTGGCGGAGCGGGCAGGCAAAGCCGCCCAGCTGACCGACGGCCTTCTCAGGCTGACAGTCGCCGCGGTGGGTCCGGTGGCCGCCAACGCCCTGCGCGAGCACGGCGTGCAGGTCGACGTCGAGCCAGAGCACCCCCACATGGGCACCATGATCCGCGACCTGGCCCGTTACTTCGAGCGCACTGTCCCCTCTCCCGCCGCGGCGGGAGAGGGCTAGGGTGAGGGCGCCTTGAGCACCCCCTACTATCCGGTGTTTCTCGATCTGCGCGGCAAGCGCTGCGTGGTCATCGGCGGCGGGCCGCTGGCGGCGCAAAAGGCGCTGGGGCTGGTCCAAGCGGGTGCCCGCGTCGAGGTGTACGCGCCCGAGGCCACGCCCGAGCTGCTTGAGCTGCCCGTGGCGGTCTTCCGGCGGCCGTATCGCAAGGGTGATTTGGCCGGCGCACGGCTGGCGATCGACGCCGGCGGCGATCCGCTGGTGACCGCCGCTGTGCGGCAGGAGGCGGACGAGGAGAACGTGCTGCTGAACGTGATGGACGTGCCGGCGGCCTGCGACTTTATCGCTCCCGCCGTGGTCAAGCGCGGGCCGCTGCAGGTGGCTATCTCCACCTCGGGCGAGAGCCCGTTCCTGGCCGCGGCCCTCCGCCGCCGTCTGGAAGCCGAGCTCGGCGAGGAGTGGCGCGAGTTTGTGCGGCTGGTGGGAGAGGTTCGCCGCGACTTACGCCGCCGCGGCGTTTCCGTGCCCGACCAGACGCGCCTCTACGAGCGGCTGCTCGATTCTTCGATCCTCGACCTGCTGCGCCAGGGGGCCGTCGCCGCGGCGCGGCGGGAGATTGCTCGCTTCGTTCGGGAGAACGAGCTGGTAAACCGCTAGCGGGAGTCCAGCTTGGCCGCGATCATCTCGCGCAGGCGGCCAGGACTCAACGGCACGCGGTCGACGACGACGCCCAGCGGAGCCAGGGCGTCGTCGATAGCGTTGGCGATGGTGGCCGGCACCGGCATGGTCCCGCCTTCGCCGGCGCCCTTGATGCCTTCGGGGTTCAGTGGCGAACGCGTCTCGACGTGCGCCAGCGCCACGTCGGGCACCTCCATGGCAGTGGGCACCAGGTAGTCCATGTAACTGGTGGTCAGCGGCTGGCCGGCGTCGTCGTACAGCATCTCCTCGTACAGGGCGTTGCCCAGGCCCTGGGCCACACCGCCGACGCACTGGCCGTCCACCACCACCGGGTTGATCACGGTCCCGCAGTCGTGGGCGACCACGTAGCGCAAGACCTTCACCTGGCCGGTATCGGCGTCGACCTCGACAGTGGCCGCGTGGACGCCGTTGGCATACGTCGCGCCGCTGGGATGGAAGTAGTTGGTGGCCTCGAGACCCGGCTCCAGGCCCGGCGGGAAGGTGAAGGCCGGCGGCGGCGCCGTCAGCACCTGGGCCACGCGCGCCAAACTCACCGATCGGTCCGGGACGCCGCGGACGCGGATTTCGCCGGCCTCAAGATCGAGGTCGTCGGGGCTGGCCTCGAGCAGCTGGCCGGCGGCTTTCAGGGCTTTGTCGCGCACGGCCAAAGCGGCGCCGCTGACGGCGTTGCCGGCCACTACGGCGGTGCGGCTGGCATAGGTGCCGACACCCAGGTTGATGGCGTCCGTATCGCCGGTGATGACGGTCACATCCTCGAAGGCGACGCCCAGCCGGTCGGCGCAGATTTGGGCCAGCGTCGTCTCGTGCGATTGGCCCTGGGGTGCTGCACCGGTGGCGACGACCACCCTGCCGGCGGAGTCGACCCGCACCGTCGCGCCTTCGAAGGGGCCGCGGCCGGTGGACTCGACGTAACAGCCCAGGCCGAGGCCAAGCCAGCGTCCCTGCTTCCTCGCGGCGGCCTGTTCCTGGCGGAATCCGGAGGCGTCCACCAGGTCGAGGGCCTTGCGCAGGCACTCGGGGTAGTCGCCGCTGTCATACACAATGTCGCCGCCGTCGCGCTCGACCAGGTCTGTGCGGTAGGGGAACTCGCCGGGCTTGACGAAGTTGCGCAAGCGCACCTCGGCCGGGTCCAGCTCGAGCTTGCGGGCCACCAGGTCCATAGCGCGCTCGACGTCGAAGACAGCCGGGGGGCGGCCGGCGGCGCGGTAGGGCGCCATGGCCGGCTTGTTGGTGTAAGCCGCCCGCATCTCGGCTTTGTAAGCGGGCAGCTTGTAGGGGCCTGGCAGCGTCGTGGCGCTGTTGAACGGCACCACGAGGCCGAAGGGCGAGTAGGCGCCCACATCGGCGGTGAAGCGGTTGCGGATGCCCAGGATCGTGCCGTCGCTCCTGGCGGCAACCTCCAGGTGGTGGATTTGCTGGCGCGCCTGGTAGGTGCTCAGCAGGTCCTCGCGGCGGTCCTCGACCCAGCGTGCCGGCCGCCTCAGCAAGCGCGCGATAAAGGGCGCCAGGAACTCCTCAGCGTAGAAGCGGTTCTTGATGCCAAAGCCGCCGCCGACGTCGGAGGCGACGACCCGGATCGAATGCTGCGGTATGTGGAACATGTCCGCCAGCACACGCCGGACGATGTGCGGCGACTGTGTGGAGTCCCACATGGTGAGCGTTTCGCCCAGCTTGACCCGCTCCCAGCGGGCTACGACGCCGCGCGTCTCCATCGGCTGGCCGCTGAGGCGGCCGAACTCGAAGGTCTGCCGCACGATCAGGTCGGCCTCGCGGAAGGCCTTGTCAATGTCGCCGACCGTCTGCGTGAATGAGGCGGACAGGTTGCTGTCGCTGCCCTCGTGAAGCAGGGGGGCGCCGGCCTCCAGCGCGGCCTCGCCGTTGGTTACGGGCTCGAGGACCTCGTACTCGACCTCGATGCTCTCGAGGGCATCCTCGGCCTGGTAGCGGCTCTCGGCGGCGACCACCGCCACTGGCTCGCCGACGTGCTTGACCTTGTGGTCGGCCAGCGGGTAGGGCATCTGGGGCCGCAGGTTCTTGTGCGGCACCAGCATCGGCAGGCGCGCGGGGTTATCGCCGAGGTCGGCGAACGCGAGCGCGGCCAGCGCGCCTTCGCACTTACGCGCGGCGGTCACGTCGATATGCCGGATAACGGCGTGGGCGTGCGGGCTGCGCAGCACGGCCAAATGGACCTCGCCCGGCAAGTGCAGGTCGGCCACGAACAGGCCAGCGCCGGTCAGCAGCCGCTCGTCCTCGCGCCGCGTCAGCGACCGGCCGACGTAGCCCCCGGCTTCGGTGGTCACGAGCGCAAGTGCGCGTCGCGCTGGTTGAAGAGCTCCTGGTCGGCGTAGCCCATCAGCTCCGGGCGGGCTTTGCCGAGCATGACCTGGAAGTAGACCGGCTCCAGGCTCTCATTGACATAACCATGGATGACGCCTGGCGGACAAGCGACGCATTCCCAGGGGCCGAGGCGCACGTCGACGCGCTTGCCGGCTTCGTCCTGGAAGAAGGCCGTGAGGTAGCCTTGCAGGACGAAGAACACCTCCTCCACCTCGTGGGTGTGGGCGGCGTTGCCCTGGCCGGGCTCGACATACATAATGCTGAGGGTGAAGTTGCCGGGCGGGATGGCGTTGGTATCGCCGTGCTTGCCCGAGCCGCCGGCGCCGATGAAGCGGTGCTGGGCCCGTTTGTAGCCCTCGATGCGCGCGTCGGCGAAGGCATCCCAATCGGCCGTGCGGTCGCGGAAGCGGGCGGTGAAGCGCTCGGCGATTTGCTCGACGGACAGGCTGGCGATCTCCGGCGGCTGGGCGTGGACGGCTTCGGTCACGAAGCTATTATCACGCCCTCGATCTCCAGCAGGCGAGCCTTCACGTCCAGCCCGCCGCCGTAGCCGTGCAGGCCGCCGTGCGAGCCGATGATGCGGTGGCAGGGGACGACCAGCGGGATGGGGTTGGCCCCGTTGGCCGCGCCGACCGCGCGCACTGCCTTGCCGTTGCCGACAGCTCGAGCCACGTCGGCGTAGCTGCGTGTCTGACCGTAGGGCACGGCCGCCACCGCCTCCCAGACGCGCTGCTGGAAGGCTGTCCCGCGCAGGTCAAGCTCGAGGTCGAAATCGCGCCGCATGCCGGCGAAGTACTCCTGGAGCTGGCCGATCGTGCCCTCGTGCGCGGCCTCGTCGTCCACGATCCGCACCTCGCCGATGACCCGGTCCAGCCAGGCCTCGACCGCGACCCGCGAATGCCGTGGGAACACGATGGCCATCAGGCCGTCGTTCGTCCCATACAAGGCCAGCGGGCCAATTGGGGAATCGATTTCTGCTTGGGAGACCGTGGCCCGGCCGCTGCCCGCGCGCACGCCTTTAGCGACCAGGCTCCCTCACCCTAGCCCTCTCCCGCCGCGGCGGGAGAGGGGACGTGGGCGTAAATGTCGCGGGCTGCCTCGGGCGTGATATAGCCCTGCCGTAGGTCCTCCTCGATCAGGGTGCGGTCGCGCTCGAGAGGGTTGCCCCAACCGCCACCTCCGGCCGTCTCCATGCGCACACGCGAGCCCTTGGGCAGCGGCACGTTCTCGATCTTGGAGGCGGAGAATGGCTCCTGGCCGGGCACCTCGAAGTGGAACATGTCCGGCTTGCCGGGCTGGCCGCCGAACAGGCCCCAGGGCGGGCACTTGGCGCGATGCATAGAGAAGGCGCCGATGCCATCCTCCAGCACGACGAACGTCCGGCCCGTGCCCAGGCCGCCGCGGAACTTGCCCGCGCCGCCGGAATCGGGGATGAGCGACTCCGCCTCGATCAGGATGGGGCTGGCTGCCTCGACCACCTCGGCCGGCAGGATCTTGGAGTCGCCATGGTTCAGCGACTTCATGCCGCACGCGCCGTCACGGAAGGGCAGGGCGCCCCAGCCGCCGGTGCACGAGTGCGAGTGGTACCACTGCCGCGGGCTGGCCGGCGCGGAGAAGACTTTCACGCCGCCAACGTCGTTGCGGCTGCCGGCGGGGATACGGTCGGGAATGGCTTGGCTGAGCGCCGTCAGGACGGTGTCGATCAGTGTGGCCAGTGCCGGGCTCCATTGCGCCACCGGGGCTGCGCGCTTGGCGCTGAGCATCTTGCCCTCCGGCAGGACGATCTTGATGGGGCGGAAGCCGCCTTCGGTGGCGATGTCCAGCGGGGCGGTGATCATCTTGGTGGCGATGCGAGCCACGGCCATGGCCGCCGCCGGCCGGCTGTTGAGCGGGCCGGGCGTCTGTTCGGGCAGGTCGCTGTAGTCGACGGTGATCTCCGAGCCTGAGAGGATGACCTTGACCTTGAGCGGGATGGTCACGTCACGCTGCACGCCGTCGTCGTCCAGCATGGACTCGGCCTCGTACACTCCGTCGGGGATTTCCGCGATGGCTTGGCGGACCTTCCGCTCGGCTTGGTCCCAGACGATGCGGATGCTCTCGAAGACAGTGTCCTCGCCATACTTCTCGACCAGCGCCTGGAAGCGCCGAGCGCCGAGATGGCAGGCCGAGACCTGGGCGCGCATGTCGCCCATCACCGGCTCGGGCGTGCGGATGTTGAGGCAGATCAGGCGGACGATCTCGTCGTCCAGCTCGCCGCGCTTGTACAGCTTGAGGGTTGGGATCTGGAGGCCTTCCTGGAAGATTTCGGTGGTGTCAGCGTTCCAGCCGCCAGGGTCCCTGCCGCCGATGTCGACCCAGTGGGCGCGCACGGCGGTGAAGGCGATGATCCGCTCGCGATGCCAGATTGGGAGGGTGATGACCACGTTGTTCAGGTGCTGGCCGAACACGTCGGGGTCGTTGGAGGCGAAGATGTCGCCCGGCTCGATGCGCTCCTGACCGTACACGTCCAGCACGTCCTGGATGGCCGAGCCGAGGTCGCACAGGAACACGGGCAGGCTGCCCATGGCCTGGCCGATCATGTTGCCCTCGACGTCCAGCAGCGCGGCGGCGAAGTCCTTGGACTCGTAGACGATGGGGCTGAACGCGGTGCGAGTGAGGTTGACCTCCATCTCGTCGCAAATGGCGGTGATGGTGTGCCGCACCACCTCCACCGTGATGGGATCGACGGCGGCTCTGACAGCGATGCTCACAGGTGCAGCACCAGGTATCCGTATTCGTTCACTTCCAGCTCGTCTCCTGGTTCCAGGATAGTGGTCGACGACGGCTCTTCGATGATGGCAGGCCCTTTGAGGCGGCTGCCGGGGTTCAGGGCGCCGCGGCGGTACACCGGCGTGGGCACAAAACCGCCCGCCTGCTTGAAATAGACCTGCCGTTTGTCATTCTGAGCGTCGAGCGAAGAATCCGCGACCCCGCCGGACGGATTCCTCGCTTCGCTCGGAATGACAAACGGGGAGATACGGCTCAAGTCTGCCCGCGGCCGCATCCCGTGGGCCGCCAGGCGCACGCCGACCAGATCTACTGGCTGGTTGCGGGAGGCGTGGCCGTAGCGCAGCTCGTAGGCCGCCTCGAAGCGCCGGCGCACGTCCTCCAGCTCCAAGCCGGGGCCCAGCGTCACCTTGATGGTGGTCTGCTGGCCGCGATAGCGCATCTCGGCGAAGCGCTGGAACAGCACGCGCTCGATGCCCGCGCTCTCTTCCTCGCGGATCATGCGCTCGGCTTCGGTTTGCAGGCGCTGGAACACATCCTCCGTAAAGACCAGCGTCTCGGGAGACAGCGGCCGCAGGATCATCTCCGAGGAATCGCGCCGTAGGTCCATCAGCAGCATGCCGATGGCGCTGAAGTTGCCGGGCGTGGGCGGGATGACCACGGTCGGGATGGCCAGGTCGCGGGCAATGGCGCTGGCGTGCAGCGGCCCGCCGCCGCCGTAGGCTACCAGCACAAAGTCGCGAGGATCGAGGCCACGGCGGATCGTCACCAGCCTCACCGCCTCGGCCATAGTCAGGTTGGCCAGGTCGACCACGCCCGAGGCCATGTCGGCCGGCGGCATGTCGAAGCGCTTGGCCATCGGAGCCAGGGCTCGCTCGGCGGCGAGCCGGTCCAGCCGCATGCGGCCGTCGGCGAAATAGGCCTCGTTCAGCCGGCCCAGCAGCAGGTTGGCGTCGGTGACGGTTGGCTCCTGGCCGCCCAGGTCGTAGCATGCCGGGCCAGGGGTGGCGCCTGCGCTGCGGGGGCCGACGTGGATGCCGCCAACCTCGTCGACCCAGGCGATGCTGCCGCCGCCGGCGCCCACTTCCACCATGTCCAACACGGGCACTTGCAGCACGTAGCCTTGGCCGTAGCCGCCGATGTAGTAGTCCTCGGTCGTGGGTGGGATGCCATCAACTACTAGGCAGGTCTTGGCGGTAGTGCCGCCCATGTCGAAGGCAATCAGGTTGTGGCAACCAAGGAGCTCGCCCACCCGCGCGCTGCCGATCACGCCGGCGACCGGGCCGGACTCCATGAGGAAGCAGGCGCGCTCCTTGGCCTTGGCGGCGGTCGAGATGCCGGCGTTGGACTCGACGACGTAGAACGGGCCCTTGAAGTCCTTCCGCTCCAGCACCGACTCCAGTCCGGCCAGGTACCGCCGCAGCTTGGGCGCGACGTAGGCGTTGACGACCGTGGTTGAGGTGCGCTCGTACTCGCGGAACTCGCGCGACAGATCGCTGGAAATGGAGATGACGCCGCCCCAGCGTCGGCGCAGGGCTTCGGCGATGGTCAGCTCGTGCGCCGGGTTGCGGTAAGCGTTGATCAGGCAAATGGCCACAGCCTCGACCCCATGCGCCTCCAGCGTCGCGGCGATGCCGGCCAGCTCCTCCAGCTTGGGCGGCATCAGCACCTCGCCCTGGGCATTGAGGCGCTCGGTGATCTCCAGCCGGAGCTCCCGCGGCACGAGCGGATCGAAGCGCTTGAAGTAGATGTTGTAGCTCTGTGGCCGGTTGCCCCGGCCGATCTCGAGGATGTCGCGGAAGCCGCGCGTCGTGATCAGCGCCGTATTCGCGCCGGTGTGCTCGATCACGGTATTGATCGCCAGCGTCGTGCCGTGGACGAAAGCGGCTGCCTCGGCGGGGTTGGCGTCGAACGCCTCCAGCGCATCGGCCACGCCCCGCGAAGGATCGTCTGGCGTGGTCAGCACCTTGCCGAAGCGCATCTGGTCCGCGGCGGCGTCGTACACGGCCAGGTCGGTGAACGTGCCGCCGATGTCGACGCCAATCTCGATCACTGCGCGGACATTGTAGGATGCCCATGCTCCCTCGCCCGCCATTCGCCGTCCGCATAGGACCGGGAGAGGGCTGGGGTGACGGAGCCTGGCGCTGCGATGCAACAATGCCCGCATGGCTGTTTGGGACGAAGCATTCGACCTGGTGTGCGTAGGCTCGGGACTCGGCGGCTGCGCGGCCGCGGTGGCCGGCGCGGAGGCTGGCCTGGAGGTGGTCCTGTTGGAGAAGACGCCTCGCGTTGGCGGCCAAACGGCGTGGTCGCAGGGCATCGTCTGGGTCGGCAACAGCGGCGCGGCGCCAGACGACTCGGCCGCGGACACGCGCGCCTACCTCGACTACCTCGGCGCCGGCCGCGCCGACCCGGAGGTGACTACCAGCTTCGTCGAACACGCCCCGCGGGCGCTGCGCTTCTTCCAGCAGCGCGGCGTGGCGCTGTACCCGGTCGAAGGCCTGCCGGACCACTGGTTTCCGCTGGGCGCCGGCTCGAAGCCCGGCGGCCGCAGCCACCAGGTGCGGCCGTTCGAGGCCAAGAGCCTCGGCTCGTGGCAGCCGCTGCTGGAGTTCACGCCCTATGGCCATGGCCGCGTCACCTTCGAGGAGATGGCCGCCTGGGGCGGCCGGGCTGGCTACCGCAACTGGGACCGCGCTGCGATCGCCCAGCGCGAAGCGGACGACGTCCGTACCTTCGGCGCAGGGCTGGCCGGCCACTTCTTCAAGGCTGTGCTGGACCGCAAGGTGCCGGTGCGCGTCGAGACCAAAGCCAGCCGGCTGATCGTGGAGAACGATCGTGTCGTTGGACTGGAGCTGGAGGGGGGCCGCCGGATTCAGGCGCGCAAAGGCGTCGTCCTGGCCACTGGCGACTACAACGCCAGCCGGCAGCTCATGGGCTGGTGGGACGAATTCGGCTCCTGGCCGCCGACCGGCGCTCCGCGCAACCAGGGCGACGGGTTCGTCATGGCGGCGGAGCGTGGCGCAGCGTTCTCGATCATGCACTGGAAGCTGGTGGCTCAGCTCGGGTATTGCGCGGCAGGCGAAGAGGTCGAAGGCCAGCCGCTGGCCAGGACCGCCGGCGCCCGCGAGCTGGCTTACCCGCACAGCATCCTGGTGAACCGCGCCGGCAGGCGCTTCGCCGACGAGGCCGCCTTCGGCGACGTGACTACCAATCTGCGCACTTTCGACGCCGACAGCCACCAGTTGGTCAACGTGCCCTGCTGGTTCATCTTCGATGCCCAGTACCTGGCCAAGTACGGCCTCCAGCCTCTCGCGCCGGGCGCCGATCCGCCGGCCTGGCTGCCACACGCCGCCAGCGTCGCCGAGCTGGGCCAGCTCCTGGGCATCGACGCCGATGGGCTGTGCAGCTCCGTCCAGCGCTTCAACTATTTCGTCCAGGAAGGCGCGGATGAGGACTTTCGTCGGGGCCACATCCCCTGGTCCAACCGGGCGGCCGGCGATTCCAGCCAGAAGAACCCCAACCTGGGTTCCATCTCGGAGCCGCCGTTCTTCGGCCTCGAGCTGCTCACCACTGGCACCAGCGCGGTTGGCCTTGTCACCAACGGCCACGGCCAGGTGATTCACCTGCGCGGCCACGAGGTCCCCGGGCTGTACGCTTGCGGCGACGTGGCCG
>DAIUFO010000020.1:0-20176 GCA_036844545.1 Chloroflexota bacterium | reverse complement strand
GATGATGGTGCTGTACCTGTTCGCCGGCCTGAGCTTGCTGGCGCTCGTGCGGCGTCAGGAGATGGAGGAGCGCGCTTTCCGCCGCGCGGCCAACGAGGTGAACGGAACCTGGCTCATGCTGCTGGCCACGATCAGCGCCACCATGATCGGCTCGGTGGCGCTCGTCAGCTTTGGCGGCAGCGGCATCCTTCGCGGCCTGGTAGCAGTGGCCATCGCCGTGACCGGGCTGGTCTGGCGCGCGGCGATGTTCGTGGTCATGAACTGGCTGGGGCCGGCCTTGGTGTGGCTCTTCAGCCATCTGGCCCTGGGCGGCGGCCGCTTCGACCTGGGATCGCTGTTCGGCCGGCGCCGGCTGGTCAATATCGACGCCCGCCTGCTGGCCTGGCTGCGCGTTCACCTGCCCGTCGAGGTCGTGGTGGCGATCGTCGGCGCCATGTTGTTTGTGTTGCTTGCCATCTGGCTGGCCTGCCGGTTTGTGGCTCGCGATCCGGGCGCCGACGACGAGAAGCGCACATCGTTGTGGTCGTGGCGGCTGTTCCTGCGCCAGCTGCGGCAGGCACTGCGCGGCTTGCGGCGTTCGCTTCGATCGCAACGGCCACTGCAGCCAGCCGCCGAGCTTGGCCCGGCGCTGCTGCCGAACTCCGTCCGCCAGCTCTACGCGGCGGCGCTGCGCTGGTGCCGCGATCGCGAGCGACCGCGCCGCCTGGGCGCGACCCCGCTGGAATTCGAGCCGGTGCTCGACGAGGAGGTTGGCTCCTCGCTGGCGCGCGACCTCACATCGGCCTACGTGCTGGCCCGCTACGCCGAGCAAGACCTCGACGAGACAGACGTCGAGCGCCTCCGCCAGCGCTGGCAGGCACGCCTGGCCGAGCCTTCCTAAGCCCTCTTATCCTTTCTCTATGCCCGATATGGCCGAGTTGAAGGCCGCGCTCGAGAGCATCCTATTCGTGGCCGACCAGCCGGTGGAGCTGGTGCACCTTCGGCGCGTGCTCGACGTACCGTTGGAGGCCGTCGAGGACCTGCTGTCCATCCTATCCGAGGATTACAAGGAGCGCGGCATCCGCATCGCCCGCCTCAAGGACAGCGTGCGCATGGTGACCGCGCCTGAGTCGGCCAGTTGCGTCCAAGCTTTCCTCGGGCTGGAGCAGACCGTCCGCCTGTCCTCCGCTGCACTGGAGACCCTGGCCATCATCGCCTTCAAACAGCCGGTCACCCGCGCTCAAGTCGAGGCCATCCGCGGCGTCAACAGCGACGGCGTCATTGCCACCCTCGAAGGCCGAGCCCTCATCGAAGAAACCGGCCAGCACGAAGGCCCCGGCCATCCCTTCCTGTACGGCACCACCATGTCCTTCCTCCAGCACTTCGGCCTGGAGTCCCTAGACGAGCTGCGCAAGCACGAGCCTCATGAAGGTATGGAATGACTACCAAACGCGCAAGCAGTAAGCTCCGAATACAACCGGCCAGAGCGAAGGGTACGGAGGGAGTCCGTCGGATGGTGCCCGGGCCGCCCGGTCCGCTTGCCACGGGCATGCACTGCGACGACGTGCGGCTCACCGTACAAGCAGATGACGGTCAGCAGGTGTCCGCCCCACTAGCGCGGTTTCCCAGATTGGCAGAGGCTACCCCCGAGCAACGTCGCCACTTCCGCATCATCGGCGGCGGCGTGGGCATTCATTGGCCCGACGTCGATGAGGACATCTCGGTGGCAAGACTGTTCGGCTCGCCAACAGATTAGGCTGGCAAGATCAGGTTGAGGTGTCGGTGGAAAAGGGCCGGCTGATGATAGAGGCCGACGAGCTGCGCAAGCACGAACCCACGAATCCGTAATTACATTGTGTACACTTGCCAACATGCGGGCAAACGTCGTACGCATTGGCAACTCGCAGGGTTTGCGTATCCCAAAAGCCATCTTGGATGCCTGTGGCATTCGCGACCAGGTTGAGCTCACTGTCGAGCAAGGCAGGCTGGTCATCGAGCCACTGCGTAAGATTCGCGATGGCTGGGCCGAAGCCGCTCGAGCGATGGCCAGCAGCGGCGAGGATCGCCTGCTGGACGAGGAAACGCCCACGGAGTTCGACGAGACGAGCTGGGAGTGGTAGCCGCACGCTTTGACGTCATGCTGGTGCAGCTCGATCCCACCCGCGGCAGGGAGATTCGAAAGACGCGTCCGTGCGTCGTCGTCTCGCCGAATGAGATGAATGGAGCTCTGCGGACGGTGGTCATCGCGCCGATGACCACGAAGGGCCAGGATTACCCCTGGCGCGTGCCGATTACCTTCCAGGGCAAGTCCGGCCGGATCGCGGTGGATCAGATGCGAACAGTCGATGGAGAACGTCTCTTGCGCCAGCTTGGGACCCTGAACGCGGAGACAGCTCAAAGCCTCCTCGGTATTCTAGCGGAGATATTCGCCCCTTAATCACCCCAGGCGCTGTTCCAGGAGGGCGCGTTCGGCGGGGTTGGCGGTGAGCGCCAGGGCTTGCTCGTCGGCTAGGCGGGCTTCCGTGGTGCGGCTCAGATCACGCAGGAGCTCAGCGCGGGTGGCGTGGAACAGATGGTAGCGGCCGAGGGCTGACGCCAGCGTATCGACTTCCTCGAGCGTCGCGGTCGCGCCATGGACGTAGCACGATCACCCCGCGCTCTTTGCGGCGGACGGTTGTCGCTGCGGAAGACGGCCCAAGCCGGTGACCCTTATCGATCAGCCGGGACGCATTTTCGGTGTGCCAGCGCGCGATTTGCCCGCCCAATTCCGCTTGGGCTTCCGGCGACATCTCTTCCCACGTGGGCCCGGCTCCCTCTGTCCGGCAGAACATCAGCATGTATTTCATTGCTTACACCTCCTGCCCATACGACGAAAGAAGGACGTCGGAAAACGACAGTTAGCGCTTGGTGTACTGCGGGGCTTTGCGGGCGCGCTTGAGGCCGTACTTCTTGCGCTCGCGCTCGCGCGAGTCGCGGGTAAGCAGGCCGGCGTGGCTGAGCACCGGGCGATAGCCTTCGTCGGCGCGGCACAGGGCACGGGCTATGCCGTGGCGGATAGCCTCCGCTTGGCCGGTGACGCCCCCGCCCTCTACGCGAACGGTGGTGCTGAACTTGCCCATGGTCTCGCTCACGCGGAAGGCATGCTCGATCACGTGCCGGTACAGCTCGCGGGTGAAGTACTGGTCCACCGGTTTGCCGTTGACCACGACCGCGCCGTCGCCCGCGAACAAGCGCACACGCGCAACGGAAGTTTTCCGCCGGCCCGTGCCGTGGAAGTAGTGCTGCAAATTAGCCATTGCGCTTTGCTCCGATTTCGACAGACTGTGGCGACTGCGAGCCGTGCGGATGGTTGGGGCCGGCATACACCTTCAACTTGTGGAACATGCTTTCGCCCAGCTTGTTCTTGGGCAACATGCCCTTCACCGCCATCTCGATGATCCGCTCAGGGTGCTCCGCCTGCATCTTGCGGTAGGGGATTTCCTTGAGGCCTCCGGGGTACATCGAGTGGTGCCGGTACACCTTCTTGTCGGCTTTACCGCCGGACAGCTCGATCTTCTCGGCATTGACCACCACCACGAAGTCGCCGGTGTCGATGTTCGGCGTGTAGATCGGCTTGTTCTTGCCGGTCAGCATGCGGGCCACGGCCGAGGCCAGGATGCCCAGGCGCTTGCCCTCGCAATTGACGAGCAGCCACTTCTGGTCGATGGTGCTCGGTGTCGCCACGAATGTCTTACCAGTCATGAATACTCAACTCCCATTAAACACAGCCCTTTGGCCGGCGCCACGGGGCCGGCAGCGTGGCGATCTCGATCGCGCAGGATTCGGCCGGCTTCGGCCGGGGAAACAGCGCCAGTGCCAGCCCGCAGCAGCAGGCCCGCCATGGAGCGGGCCATGTGCCTGAGGAAGGCGCTGGCGCGCAGGTCGATGGTGATCATGTCGCCGTCACGGCATGCTTGGGCCTCGTCCAGCCGCCGCACCGACGACTCACGGTTCCCCGGGACGTCGCCAAAGGCGAGAAAGTCGTGCGTCCCCAGCAGTTCGGCGCCGGCAGCATTCATGCGCTCCGCGTCGACCCGATGGGGAAAGAAGCAGCTGTGGCGAGCCAGCAGCGGCCGCGGCTGGGGCCCGTTGTACACGGAGTAGCGGTACCAGCGCCGGAGCGCCGAGCGGCGAGCGTGGAAGGCGCTGTCGACCTCCTCGGCGGCCACAGCTGACACGTCCGCGGGAGCCAGGGCATTGATGGCCCGCTTGAGCGGCTCCGGCCCGTGCCTGAAGGCGGTCTCAAAGCTGATGACCTGGCCCGCCGCGTGGACGCCGGCGTCGGTACGGCCGGCGAACTCAATCACGATCGGCTCTCCGGTAATGCGCAGCAGCAGCTCTTGCAGCACGCCCTGCACCGTGCGGACGTCCGGCTGCACCTGAAAGCCATGGAAGTCGGTACCGTCGTACTCGACGACAACTTTGACTTTTAATCCAGTAACTCCAGCAACACCATGGGCGCAGCGTCGCCGTTGCGCGGGCCAAGCAGCGCCATGCGCGTGTAGCCGCCGGGGCGCTCCTTGAAGCGCGGTCCAAGCACGTCCACCACCTTGGCCGCCAGCTGCTGATCGCCACCCAGTTCGGCGATGATTTGCCGCCGGGCGTGCAGGTCGGCGTCCTTACCCAGGGTGATGAGCTTGTGGGCCAGGCCCGAGATCTCCTTGGCCCGCGCCGCGGTGGTCTTGATCTTCTCGTGCAGCAACAGCGATTTGATCAGGCCCCGGTACAGCGCCAGCCGGGCGCCCGTGTGGCGCTTGAAGTGCCGGCCATCGACTCGGTGCCGCATGTCTCAGCTACGCTCCTTTGGCTTCGTCGTCGGCATGGTCGTCGCCGTCATCGCTGTGCTCTTTGTCCATGAGGCCGCGGACGCGCAGCCGATCGTACAGCTCGTCGAGCGACTTGCGCCCGAAGTTCCGGACGGACAGCAGGTCGTCCTCGTTCATGGCCAGCACCTGACCGACCTTAGTGATGTTGCTGCGCTTGAGGCAGTTGTAGGAGCGGGTCGAAAGGTCCAGCTCCTCGATGGGCATGTCGTACAGCTTCTGGGGCACCGGGAAGCTGCTGAGCGCCGGCTTCTCGGCCTCGGCGGGCTCCTCGTTGAAGTCACGGATGAGCGAGAAGTGGTTCACCAGGATGTCGGAGCCCTTCAGCAGCGCCTCGGCCGGCGTCATCGTGCCGTCGGTCCAGACCTCGAGCAGCAACCGATCGTAGTTGATCATCTGGCCGACGCGGGTGTGCTCGGTGTTGTAGACCACCTTCTCGATGGGCGTGTAAATGGCATCAACCGGAATAACGCCGATGGGCAGGCCACCCTTCTGATCGGACGGGACGTAGCCCTTGCCGCGTTCGACCGTGAACTCCATGGACAGATGGGCGTCCTTGCTGTCCAACGTGGCCAGGTGCAGCTCAGGGTTGACGATCTCGACATCGCTGGGACAGTAGATGTCCGCGGCCGTTACGTCGCGCTGGCCGCTGACATCCAGGCGCAGCATCACCGGGTCATCCGAGAAGGACTTCACACGAATCTTCTTGGTGTTCAGGACCAGCTCGGTGACGTCCTCTTTGACGTTCGGGACGTCCGAGAACTCGTGGTAGACGCCGTCGATCTTGATGTTGGTGACGGCGGCGCCGGGGAGTGACGACAGCAGCACCCGACGCAGGGCGTTGCCCAGCGTGATGCCATAGCCTGGCTCGAGCGGCTGGACCTCGAATTTGCCGTAGCGGTCGCCGCTCTCGATCGCCTCAATCCGAGGCAAGGTGATATCAATCATCTGTTCCGTAGTTCGTTCTCGCTCTCTCCCCTCTTACATGGGGGCTGCCGTCTCAACTTCTAGGGTTCGGTAAGGGTCAGATTCTGCGCGAGTAGTGCTCCACGATGAGCTGCTCGTTCAGGATCGGCTGCGCCTCTTGGGCGCCAGGCAGGCGTACCAGCTTGCCGGACATGTTCTTGGGGTCGACCTCCACCCAGCTGGCCACGTCGCGGCTGGCCATGTCTTCCGAAAGGTCCTTGAAGTAGGGCATGGCCCGGCTGTTCTGCTTGACCGACACAACGTCGCCGATCTTGACCATGGCCGAGGGGATGCCCAACTTGCGGCCGTTGACGGTGAAGTGCCCGTGGGTCACGAACTGGCGGGCCTTGCCGCGGTTGCTGGCGAAGCCCATCCGGTAGACCACGTTGTCGAGCCGCGACTCCAGGATCTGGATCAGGCGGTCGCCCGTGGCGCCGACCGACTTGGTGGCGTCCTCGAAGTGCCGCCGGAACTGTTTCTCCAGCACGCCGTAGATGCGGCGAGCCTTCTGCTTCTCGCGCAGCTGCAGGCCGTATTCCGTGGGCTTGCGCCGGCGGGCGCCCTGGATCTGGCCGGGCAGCACGTTAGGCCGCCGCTCCACAGCACACTTGGAGGTCATGCACTTGTCGCCCTTGAGGTACAGCTTCATGCCTTCACGGCGGCACAGCTTGCACTGGGGCCCGGTATATCTGGCCAATGCTTCTCCTTTAGACTCGGCGCCGCTTGGGCGGGCGGCAGCCGTTATGGGGGATGGGTGTGACGTCGGTGATGGAGGTCACCACCAGGCCGGCGGCCGTCAGCGACCGGATGGCCGCTTCGCGGCCAGATCCTGGCCCTTTGACGTACACCGCGACTTCGCGAAGGCCATGCTCCATGGCCTTCTTGGCGGCCGTCTCAGCGGTCATCTGAGCGGCGTAAGGCGTGCTCTTACGAGAGCCCTTGAAGGATGAGGAGCCAGCGCTGCTCCAGGCGATGACGTTGCCATGCGGGTCCGTCAGCGTGACGATGGTGTTGTTGAACGTGGATTGAATGTGCGCCTGGCCGCGAGGGATGGATTTCCGTTCGCGCTTGCGCTGGCGGGCTTGCCGCCGGGGCCGTTCAGCCATGCCTTACTTCTTCACCGCCTTCTTGTTGGCGCCAACCGTCCGCCGGCTGCCGCGCTTGGTGCGCGCATTGGTGCGCGTGCGCTGGCCGTGGACGGGCAAGCCGCGGCGGTGCCGAACGCCGCGGTAGCAGCCGATCTCGGTCAAGCGCTTGATGTTCATGCCCACCTCGCGGCGGAGATCGCCCTCGACCTTGTAGTCCTTGTCGATGATCTCGCGCAGGTGGTTGACCTCCTCCTCGGTCAGATCCTTGACGCGCGCTTCGACGTTGAGCCGCGAGTCGTGCACGATCTGCTTAGCGGTGGAAGGTCCGATGCCGTAGATGTATGTCAGCGCGATCTCGATGCGCTTGCCTGGGGGTATGTCAATGCCGGCGATACGAGCCATGTTTCAGCCCTGCTTCTGCTTGTGTTTTGGATTGGCGCAAATGATAAGCCTAACACCACGACGCTTAATTGGCTTGCACTTTTCGCATCGCGGTTTGATGGACGCCTGAACTTTCATTGGGAAAACCTCATAACTTGGTCAAGATTTCCGGCCCGTTTTCGGTGAGGGCTACGGTGTGCTCGAAATGGGCTGACCATTTGCCGTCTTGGGTGACCACGGTCCAATCGTCTTTGAGGACACGGACCTCGGCTTTGCCGGCGTTGACCATCGGCTCGAGGGCCAAAGCCATGCCTTGCTTCAGCAGCACCCCACGGCCGGGAGTGCCCCAGTTGGGGATCTGCGGCTCCTCGTGCATCTCGCGCCCGATTCCGTGGCCCACGTATTCGCGGACCACGGAATAGCCTTGCGCTTCAGCGTAGCGTTGGATAGCCGCCGAAACGTCACCTAGGCGCTTGCCGGGCACAGCCAGATCGATGCCCTTGTGCAGGCTCTCCTCGGTCACCTTCAGCAGTCGCTCCATCTCAGCATTGGTATGGCCCACCGGGACCGTCACCGCCGCGTCGCCGTGCCAGCCGTCGATGATGGCGCCGCAGTCGATGCTGATGATGTCGCCCTCGCTCACCATGCGACGCTTGCTCGGGATGCCATGGACGACTTCGTCGTTGACCGAGGTGCAGATCGACGCCGGAAAGCCATGATAGCCCTTGAACGACGGCACCCCGCCATGCTTGGTGATGTGCTCGTAGGCGATCTTGTCCAGGTCGCCCGTGGACATGCCCGGTTTCACAGCCGTCCGCAGTTTGTCTAACGTCTCGGCCACCAAGCGGCCAGCACGGCGCATGGTCTCGAACTCCGCTTTCGACTTAATCGTGATCACGCCGCCGCTGGGGGTTCCTGCCGGGAATGCTTGATGGCCGCCACCAGCTCGTCGAACACGTTCACAATGCTCTGCTCGCCTTTGACCTCGACCAGTACGCCGCGGCCGCGGTAGTAATCGACCACCGGCTCCGTCTGCTCGAAATAGACTTGCAGGCGCTTTCGGGCCACTTCGATGCTGTCGTCCTCGCGCTGGTACAGCTCGCTGCCATCGACGTCACAAATGCCCGATTTCTTGGGCGGGTTGCTGACGACGTGGTAGCTGTGGCCCGCGGCGCGGCATACCCAACGCCCGGCCAGGCGGCGCAACAGCTCCTCGGTGGAGACGACCACGAAGGGCGCAACGTCGACCGCGTCGCCCTGCTGCGACAGGGCTTCATCCAAGGCGCGGGCTTGGGCCAGCGTGCGAGGAAAGCCGTCCAAGATCAGGCCCGCGGCCGCCTCGGGGCGCCCGATGCGCTCCAACACCATCTGGGTTGTGACGTCGTCCGGTACCAGCAGGCCACGGTTGATGTAGGACTGGGCCATCTGGCCAAGCTTGGTCCCGGCTTGGAGGTGCTCGCGGAACATGTCGCCCGAGGCGACGTGAGCCAGGCCCAGCCGCTCCGCCAGCGGGATGCCCTGCGTGCCCTTGCCCGATCCCGGGGCGCCCAGAAGGACCACGATCACCACTCCACCCCCGAGGGCATAGGGCATAGGGCATAGGGCATAGGGCATGCCTGCACGTCTCGCTTTGCCCTATGCCCTAACGACTTTGTCCTCACTTGATGAACCCCGTGTAGTTGCGCATCAGCAGCTGGGCTTCCATCTGCTTCATGGTGTCGAGCACAACGCCAACAACGATGAGCAGTCCGGTGCTGCTGATGGCCAGGTTCTGGATGTTGGTCGCGGTGCGAGCGAAGAACGGCAGGATGGCCACCAGGCCGAGGAACAACGCGCCCACCAGCGTAATGCGGTTGAGCACCTTGTTCAGGTACTCGGCCGTGGGCCGGCCAGGCCGGATGCCAGGGATGAAGCCGCCATTCTTCTGCAGGTTTTCCGGCAGGTTCTGCTGCTGGAAGGTGACCGCCGTGTAGAAGTAGGTGAAGGCCACCGTCAGGACGAAGTACAGGATCCAGTAGGCCATGCCGGTCTGCGAATTGAAGAAGTTGACCACTCCGCCGGCGAAGTTGCTGACGCCGGCGTTACTTGATGCCTGGAAGTAGCTGGCGATCGTTCCGGGGAAGATCATGATCGACAGCGCAAAGATCAGCGGGATCATGCCGGCCGAGTTGACTTTCAGGGGTATGTGCGTGCTCTGGCCCTGGTACATCCGCGTCCCGCGGATGCGCTTGGAGTACTGCACGGGTATGCGGCGCTGCCCCTCCTGGACCACCACGATGCCGATAATGGTGGCTGCGCCGATAATCCCGAACACCGCCAGGCCCATGATGTTCGTGCCGGACGTGCCGGACACAATCGACTGGCCGACACCTTGCGGCAAGCGGGCCACGATGCCCGCGAAGATGATCAGCGAGATGCCGTTGCCAATGCCGTATTCGGTGATCAGCTCGCCGATCCAAACCAGCAGCATGGTGCCCGTGGTGAGCGCCACCAGCAGGGCGAAGCTGGGCAGGAACGTGTCCTTG
Organism: Chloroflexota bacterium; assembly: GCA_036844545.1. GTDB lineage: Bacteria > Chloroflexota > JAJPGV01 > JAJPGV01 > JAJPGV01 > DATGVV01. The sequence goes on along the minus strand of DAIUFO010000020.1, from coordinate 10,375 downwards.
TTGAAGAGGTTGAAGTTGGTCAGGACGTTGGAGCGCTGCAGCAGGCTGACCTGCCCGAAGCCCTGCAGGAAGGCCAGCGGCACAGTCATGATGCGGGTGTATTGGTTGAGCTTGTTGCGGCCCATCTCACCCTCTTTGCTGAGCGCCTCGAGCCGCGGGACGAGCGGCATGAGCAGCTGCATGATGATGGACGCGGTGATGTAGGGGTAAACGCCCATGGCCGCTACCGAGAAGGTCTGCAGGGCGCCACCGGAGAACAGGTTCAGCAGGCCCAGCAGCTGGTTGTTCGCAAACAGCTCGCGCAGCTTGGCCAGGTCGACGCCGGGCACCGGGATGTGCGCGATCACCCGGAATACGAGCAGCAAACCGATGGTGTACAGCAGCTTGTTGCGCAGATCCGGGATGCGGAACGCGTTGAGGAGGTTATCGATCATGGGCTAGGAAGCGATTTCCTCGATCGAGCCGCCGGCCGCTTCGACGGCCTCGCGGGCTTTGGCTGAGAACTTATGGGCGCGGACCGTCAGCTTCTTGCCGACGCTGCCGCGCGCCAGCAGCTTGTACTTCTCGCTCTTGGCGTCGAGCAGCCCGGCGTTCTGGAGGCTCTCCGGATCGACAGTCGCACCGTCGTCGAAGTGAGCCAGTTGATCCAGGTTGATAGGGCGGTACTCGATCTTGAAGATGTTCGTGAAGCCCTTTTTGTAGGGCAGGCGCTTGATCAGTTTGAGCTGGCCGCCCTCGAAGCCCGGCTTCGGCGGGCCGCTCTTGCGGGCGTTCTGGCCCTTCTGGCCGCGGCCGGACGTCTTGACCCGGCCGGAGCCGTGGCCACGACCCAAGCGGCGCTTGGTTTCGCGTTTCGGCGCGTGGAGCTCGTGGAATTTCATGCTTTGGGTTCCTGTTTGGATTTGGCAGCCGCCGCTCGCGGGCGGCTCGGCTTGGCCTCGCCTTTCGCCGCGGCTGACGCCTTCGCCTTGGCAACTGGCGCTTTGGCCTTGGCGGGCGCTTTGGCGGCCGCTGCCTTCTTGGGCTTCTCCGCGGTCTTGGCCGCGGCGCTGGCATCTCGCTTCGGCTTAGCCGCGGCCTTTTCCCCCGCCCCGGGCGCAGCCTGCAGAGGCGCCACCGCGGCAGCCGCCTCCGGCTTCGCAGTCGTCGCGGCTGCAGCCCTCTCGAACGCCGCCGGCTTGGCCCCACGTTTCGGGCGCTTGGCCTTCACCGGCGCGTCGGCCGGTGGCCCGGAGCGCAGGATGAACGCCGGCGGCTTGGCGACACGAGTGGTCGCCGCGGCGAACTCCTCCTCCGTGACCGGCGCCACCGTGACCAGGTGGCGGACGGCATGCAGCATGCCGCGCAGCGACGGCGAATCGTCATGGAACACCGTCTGGTGCAGCTTATGCAGCCCCAGTGCCCGAACTGTCGCGCGATGGCGGGCGGGCGTGCCGATCGTGCTGCGCGTCCAGGTGACGCGCAGCTTATGCTGGGACGGCATTTCTCATCTCCTCCAGCACGCGCTTGGACACGATCTCCTCCAGCGGCTTGCCGCGGCGGACAGCTTCCTCTTCCGGCCGCTTCAGCGCCGACAGTGCCTTGATCGTTGCGCGCACCGTGTTGGCCGGATTGCCGCTGCCCAGCGACTTGGTGAGGATGTCCTTGATGCCGGCCGACTCGAGGACGGCGCGTGTGGCGCCGCCGGCGATAACGCCGGTGCCGGGCGCGGCAGGCTTGAGCATGACCTTCGCGGCGCCGAAGTTGACGGTCACCATGTGCGGGATGGTCTGGCCGATCATCGGCACCTCGATCATGCTCTTCTTAGCCGCCTCGACTCCCTTGGCGATGGCCGAGGGCACTTCATTGGCCTTGCCGATGCCGGCGCCCACGTGGCCCTCACCGTCGCCCACGGCCACGATGGCTCGGAAGCTGAAGCGCCGGCCACCCTTGACCACCTTGGCCACGCGCGCAACCTGAATCACGCGCTCTTCCATCTTGGATTGATTGGCATCCATTCGCGCCATTAGAATTCCAGCCCTCCCTCACGAGCGGCGTCGGCCAGAGCCTTGACCCGCCCGTGGTACAGATATCCGCCGCGATCGAACACGACCTTGCCGACGCCTGCCGCCTTGGCGCGCTTGGCGATCAGGCTGCCGACGGTCTTGGCTCGAGCGGTCTTGTCACCTTTGGCAGCGCTCTTGCCGTCGGGGTCGATGTCCGAAGCAGCCGCCAGTGTGGTCCGGTTGATGTCGTCGATCACTTGGGCGTAGATGTGCGCGCTGCTGCGGAACACCGCCAGCCGCGGCCGCTCGGACGAGCCTTCGATGCGGGCCCGCACGCGAGCGTGCTTCTTGCGACGAACCTCGCGAGCGTCATTGGGCTTGAACATTTACTTCTTCTTGCCTCCAACCTTGCCCGCCTTGCCGGCCTTGCGCCTGATGTGCTCGCCCATGTAGCGCAGGCCCTTGCCTTTGTAGGGCTCCGGCGGCCGGCGCAGGCGGATGCGAGCGGCCACTTCACCTACTCGCTGCTTGTCCGCGCCGGCCACGATGATACGGGCCACGCGGCCCGGCGCCGCCGGCTCAACCCGAAACGAGATGCCGGGCTCCGGATCGACCTCAACGGGATGGGAGAAGCCAAGCGCCAGCACCAGCTTCTCGCCCTGCATGGTGGCGCGGTAGCCCACGCCCTCAATCTCGAGCGTCTTCTCGAAGCCGGCCGACACGCCGGTGACCATGTTGTTCAGCAGCGTGCGGGTGAGGCCCCACAGCGCCTGCGTCCGCTTCGATTCGTCCTTGGGCTGGACCGTGATTGTGCCGTTATCGCGAACGAGCCCCACCTCGGGCGCCATCATGAGCGACAGCTGACCCTTCGAGCCCTTGACCAGCAGCTGCAGGCCAGTAACGTCGACGGTCACGCCCGAGGGTACGGTGACCGGCATCTTGCCAATGCGCGACATGGCTACCAGACCTCGCAGATGAGCTCGCCGCCCAAGTTGCGCTTGAACGCCTCTTTGCCGCTCATCAGGCCCTTGGGCGTGGACATGATGACCAGACCCATGCCACTCAGCACCAGCGGGATGCTGTCGCGCTTGGTGTAGCGGCGCAGACCGGGCTTGCTCAGGCGCTTGAGGGTGCTGACAACCGACTGCCGGTCGGCGGTGTATTTCAAAGACACGCGCAGCACCGGCTGCGGCACGTCCTTGGTCACCTCGTAATCCTTGACGTAGCCCTCGTCCTTGAGGATCTTGGCGATGCTGACCTTCAACTTGGAAGAAGGCATCTCGACCTGCGTGTGGCGGGCCTGAATGCCGTTCCGGATACGTGTCAGCATGTCCGCTATCGGATCGCTGATGTTCATCCCTGTTCCTTACCTACCAGCTCGACTTCACGACGCCCGGCAGCTCGCCGACCGAGGCCCGCTCACGGAAGCAGATGCGGCACATGCCGAACTTCCGCATGAACGAGCGCGGCCGCCCGCACAGGAAGCAGCGATGGTGCCCCTGCGTCTTGAACTTAGGCGTTCGCTTGCTCTTTTCGATCATGCACTTCTTAGCCATTGATGCTCCTTATGCAGCCTTGAACGGCATGCCGAGGAGCTGCAGCAGTCTGCGTCCCTCTTCATCCGTCCGCGCGGTGGTGACGATGGAAATCTCCATGCCCCGCAGCTTGTCGATCTTGTCGTACTCGATTTCGGGAAAGATGAGCTGCTCGCGCACGCCCAGGTTGTAGTTGCCGCGGCCGTCGAAAGCCGTGCGGGATACGCCCTGGAAGTCGCGGACGCGCGGCAGCGCGGCGTTCATGACCCGGTCCAGGAACTCGTACATACGGCTGCCCCGAAGCGTGACCATCACGCCGATCGAGTCGCCCTGCCGGATCTTGAATTGGTTGATGGACTTCTTGGCCTTGGTAATGACCGGCTTCTGGCCGACCACGGTAGTCAGGTCGGCGGTGGCGGCGTCCAGCGCCTTGGCGTTCTGCCGTGCTTCGCCCACGCCGATGTTGACCGTCACCTTGTGCAGCTTGGGCACCTGCATGGCGTTGGCGTACTCGAACTCCTTCTTCAGGGCCGGGACGACCTCGTTCTCGTAGCGCTCTCTCAATCGCGTGGCTGCCATGTCACACCTTGTCCATTGCTTCGCCGCAATGCCTGCAGAAGCGGGCCCGCTTGCCGTCGGGGGTTTCGCTGGTGCGTACCCGGGTCGGCTTGTCGCAGCGGGGACAGACCAGCATCAGCTTGGAGATGAACAGCGGCGCGTTCTTCTCCACGATACCGGCTTGCATCACCCGCGGATTGGGCTTGGTGTGGCGCTTCACGATGTTCACGCCGCCCACGATCACGCGGTCCTCACGCCGAGCCTCGTGTATCACGCTCTCGACCTTGCCGCGCTTGCCCTTGTCCTTGCCGGACAGCACGTACACGGTGTCGTCCTTCTTGATCCTTGCTAGCGCCATGCGACCATCCGAGCCCTTTGCCCTTTGCCCTTTGCCCTTTGCCCTTTCACAAGACCTCCGGAGCTAAGGACACGATCTTCATGAAGTTGCGCTCCCGCAGCTCGCGGGCTACGGGCCCAAAGATGCGGGTTCCGCGCGGGTTGTTCTGCGGGTTCAGGAGCACCGCGGCGTTGTCGTCGAAGCGGATGTAGGAGCCATCTGTCCGGCGGTACTCCTTGCTCGTGCGGATGACCACCGCGCGCACCACTTCGCCCTTCTTGGTACCGCCGCCGGGCGTCGCCTGCTTGACGGTGCCGACAACGATGTCGCCCACGCCGCCGTACTTGCGGTGCGAGCCACCAAGCACACGGATGACCAGGATCTCCTTGGCGCCGCTGTTGTCGGCGACGCGGAGGCGGGATTCCTGCTGGATCATGACTGTTCCTCGCCCACCGCGGTGGGAGAGGCTAGGTGAGGGCACCTTATGATCATTCCTCCGTGACCTCCTCCTCGCCGGCAGCCGCCGGAGCAGCAGCCGCTGCCGCAACCGGCTTCGGTTGACGCTCGATGACGTCGACGCCGGCGTTGGCCACTTCCGATACGGGCGAGGCCTGCTGCTTGCTCTCCAACACCTCGGTCACGCGCCAGTGCTTCATCTTGCTGATGGGCCGCGACTCGACGATGCGCACCAGGTCGCCCACGTGAGCTCGGCCCTCCTCGTCGTGAGCCATGAAATGCGTGCTCCGCCGGAGCAGCTTCTTGTAGAGGGGGTGGGTCTTGGTGCGCTGCACGGCAATGACCACCGTTTTCTCCATCTTTTCGCTGACCACACGGCCCGTCCGCGTCTTCCGATTCTTCTCCGCCATCAGGACTCCCTCACCCTAGCCCTCTCCCGCCGCGGCGGGCGAGGGGACAGGCGGTTCTCGTTTCTCATCTCTCATCTCCCGCCTCTCGTATGATGCCCATCAGGCGGGCGATGTTGCGCCGCACCTCGTTGATGCGGCCGTAGTTCTGCAGCTGCCGCGTAGCCAGCTGAAAGCGCAGGTTGAACAGCTCCTGGTGAGCGCCGTCCAGCTCCTTCTGCTGCTCCTCGCGACTCATCTCGCGGATGTCCTTAGGCTTGAGCCCCGGCACCTTCTTCTTCCCTCGAAACGAACTTGGTCTTGAACGGCAGCTTGTGGCCGGCCAGGCGCATAGCCTCCTTGCCGATCTCGTGTGGCACGCCGCCCAACTCGAAGATGATCCGGCCGGGTTTGATGACCGCCACCCAGTGATCCGGCGCGCCTTTGCCGGAGCCCATGCGGGTCTCGGCCGGCTTGGAGGTCACGGGCTTGTCCGGGAACACCCGTATCCAGACCTGGCCGCCGCGCTTCACATGGTGGGTGATGACGCGCCGGGCAGCCTCGATCTGCCGGCTGGTGAGCCAGGCGCACTGCAGCGCTTGGATGCCGAACTCGCCGAAAGCGACAGTGCTGCCACGATAGGCCAGGCCGCGACGCTTGCCGCGGTGCTGCTTGCGATGCTTGACGCGAGATGGCAGCAGCATCAGGCGACCTCATTCTGAATTCTGAGTTCTGTGTTCTGTGTTCTCGTCATTTACTCCTCCTCGTCTTCGGGGAGGTTGAATTGGGCGAACAGGCTCTCGTCGATCTCCGGCTCCGCCTCTTCGCCCGGCTCCACGTATTCCTCTTCGCCGTAGTACGGCTCGTAGGTCGGCTCCTCGTACTCCACGCCTTCCTCGCCCAGCGGCACCAGCCGCTCCTCGGGCGGGCGGACGCGGATCTTCTGCTTGCCGATAATCTCGCCCTTGTAGATCCAGACCTTCACGCCGATAAGGCCGTAGGTGGTGTGCGCCTCGCAGGTGCCGTAATCAATGTCGGCTCGCAGCGTGTGCAGCGGCACCTTGCCGTACACTTCGCGCTCCCGGCGCGACATCTCGGCGCCACCCAGGCGGCCGGCCACGATGACCTTGATGCCCTTGGCGCCGAAGCGCATGGTGCGCTGGATGGCCTGTTTGACGGCGCGGCGGAAGGCGATGCGCTTCTGCAGCGACTCGGCGATGTTGCGGGCCACCAGCTCGGCGTCCAGCTCCGGCCGGCCGATCTCGACGATGTTCAGCCGGACGTCGCGGCCGACCTGCTTCTTGAGGTCCTGCCGCAGCGCTTCTACGGCGGAGCCGCTCTTGCCGATGACGATGCCGGGCTTGGCGGTGTGGATGGTTACTGACACCTGGTTGCCGCCCGATCGCTCGATCTCGATCTGGGACACGCTGGCATTGCGCAGCCGCTGCTTGAGCTGCTGGCGCAGCCGAATGTCCTCCTGCAGCAGGCGGGTGTAGTCCTTGTCGGAATACCACCGCGACGACCATGTCCGAATGATGCCGAGACGGAGCCCGATAGGGTTTACTTTGTGGCCCAAGAATTACCTCTCATCCACCACCACGGTGATGTTGCTGGATCGCTTCAGGATCGGCACCGCGCGGCCCTGCGGGCGTGGCCGGAAGCGCTTGATGGTCGGCCCATTGTCCGCGAAGGCCCGGACCACGACCAAGTCCTCCTTGGTCATGTCGTAGTTGTTCTCCGCGTTCGCCGCCGCCGAGTGCACCACCTTGAACACCTCGCGCGCCGCCGATTGCGGCAGGGCGCGCAGGATGCCTTCGGCTTCGGTCACCCGCTTACCGCGGATGGCGTCGACCACCAGCCGCACCTTGCGGGGCGACATACGGACGTATTTGGCCGTGGCCCGTACTTCCATCGCCTCTTACCTCGTCTTGCTCGACTTGTCGGAATGGGCGTGGCCGCGGAACAGGCGCGTGGGTGCGAACTCGCCCAGCTTGTGGCCGACCATGTTCTCGCTGATGTAGATGGGCACGTGGCGCCGTCCGTCGTGTACGCCGATGGTGTGGCCGACGAAGTCCGGGAAGATGGTCGAATCGCGCGACCAGGTCTTGATGACCTTCTTCTCGGCGCCCTTGTTCATAGCCGCCACGCGCGCGAGAAGCTTCGCATCCACGTATGGGCCTTTCTTGACCGATCGGGACATTACCTACCAGTTCCTCTCTTGCGGACGATCATTTTGTCTGTCCGCTTGTTGCGGCGGGTCTTTTGGCCGAGCGCGGGCTTGCCCCAGGGGGTCTGCGGCTGGCCGCCAATGGGTGCGCGGCCCTCGCCGCCGCCGTGGGGATGGTCGCGCGGGTTCATCGCTGAGCCGCGGACCGCCGGCCGCTTGCCCAGCCAGCGGGAGCGGCCGGCTTTGCCGATGCGCCGGTTCTCATGGTCGAGGTTGCCGACCTGGCCGATCACAGCCGTGCACTCGCTGAGGACGTATCGCACCTCACCCGAGGGCAGGCGCACCTGGCAGTACTTCTGATCGCGCGCCATGAGCTGGGCCACCGCGCCGGCGCTGCGGCACAGTTGCCCGCCCCTGCCGGGGGCCAGCTCGATGTTGTGGATCATGGTGCCGACGGGAATGTTGCGCAGCGGCAGCACGTTGCCGGTGCGGATCTCCGAGCCCACCCCGGCGCGGACGGTGTCGCCGACCTTCAGGTTGTTGGGCGCCACGATGTAGCGCTTGTCGCCGTCGCGATAGTAGAGCAGGGCGATACGGGCGCTGCGGTTGGGGTCGTACTCGATGGCCGCGACCCGCGCCGGCACGCCGGGCTTGTTGCGCTTGAAGTCCACCAGGCGATAAGCGCGCTTGTGGCCGCCGCCCTGGTGCCGCACCGTGATGCGGCCCTGGTTGTTGCGCCCGGCCTTCGACTTGAGGGGCTGGACCAGTCGCTTCTCGGGCTTGTCCTTGGTGATCTCCTCGAACGTCGAGACGCTCATGCCTCGGCGGCCCGGGGAGGTCGGCTTGTAGACGCGGATGGGCACCGCTACACCCCCTCAAAGAAGTCGGTGATGGTCTGGCCTTGCCGGACGGTCACGATGGCCTTCTTCCAATCGCGGGTCAAACCGCGATGGCGGCCAACCTTGCGCATCTTGCCGCGCACGTTCAGCGTGTGTACGTCGGTAACGCTGACTTTGAAGGCCAGCTCGACGGCTTCCTTGATCTGGTTCTTGTTGGCATCGGGCGAGACTTCGAAGGTGTACTGGTTGAGCGTCGCCTGCCGGTCGGTGCCCTTCTCCGTTATGAGCGGGCGCTTCAGGACGTCCCAGGCGTTCACAGCCCAGCTCCTTCCTTTGTCATGCTGAGCGCAGCGAAGCATCCGCCGCCCAGTGGTGACGGATTCTTCGCCTCCGGCTCTGAATGACAAAATCGACCGTTCATGCCAGGAACCTCTCCAACACGTCGACGCCTTCCCTGGTCAGGATCAAGGTGTCGTAATCCAGCAGGTCGAGGGCGTTCAGGTTGGCCGCCGGCAGTGTCTTGACGCCGGGCAGGTTGCGCGCGGCACGGACGGTGTTCTCGTCGTGCGCGCCCATGCTGATCAGCGCCTTGCCTTCCACGTTCAGCGCGCTCAGCAGCGCCACCACGCGTTTGGTCTTGCCCTCCTCGAGCTGCAGCTGATCCAGCACCCGCAGGCGGTTCTCGGTGACCTTGCTGGTGAGCAGCGAGCGCACCGCCGCCCGCCGCGCCTTGCGCGGCATGTCCTGCCGGTAGTCGCGCGGGTGCGGCCCGAATACGACGCCGCCATGGCGCCACTGCGGCGCGCGGGTGCTGCCCTGGCGAGCGCGGCCGGTGCCCTTCTGGCGCCACGGCTTAGCCCCGCCACCAGAGACTGCCGCGCGGGTCTTGGTCGAGGCCGTTCCCTGGCGGCGGTTGGCCAGCTGGCGCACCGCGGCCTGGTGGATGGCTACCTCTTTGATGGGCGCGGCGAAAATCTTCTCGTTCAGATCGATGGTGTCGACCTGCTTGCCTTCGAGGTTGTAGACGGGCACCTGGGGCATGGTTACGCCTTCTTCTTTCTGCCCGCCGCCTTGACCGCTTTGCGGATGAACACCAGCCCGTTGTCGGCACCCGGCACCGCGCCCTCGACCAGCAGCAGGTTGCGGTCGGTATCCACCTCGACGACCTTCAGGTTCTGGACCGTGACGCGCACGTCGCCCATGTGACCAGCCATGCGCGTGCCCTTGTAGACACGGCCTGGTGTGGTCCCGGCGCCCACCGAGCCCGGAGCGCGATGGCGGTCCGACTGGCCATGCGTCTTGGGGCCGCCCCGGAAGTGGTGGCGCTTCACGCCGCCGGCGAAGCCCTTGCCCTTGGAGGTGCCGACCACGTCCACCAGCTCGCCCGCCTCGAACAGCGATGCGTCGATTTGCTGGCCCTGCTCGTAGCTGCTCACGGAGTCCAGACGGACCTCGCGCAGATGACGCAGCCGCGGCAAATCGCGCAGGTGGCCCTGCTCGGGCTTGTTCAGCTTCTTGGCATCGCCAAAGCCGATCTGGATGGCCGAGTAGCCATCGCGATCGGGCGTCTTGATCTGGGTAATCGTGCACGGCCCGGCCTGGATTGCCGTCACTGGGCGGACCACACCGCCCTCCTCGAAGACCTGGGTCATGCCGAGCTTCCGTCCGAGCAGGCCCTCTGTAAACGTGGCGCTCACGCCAGCCTCCTATGCCCTTTGCCCTTTGCCCTTTGCCCTACCGTCATAGCTTGATTTCGATGTTCACGCCCGCGGGGAGGTTCAGGCGCATGAGCGCGTCAACCGTCTTGGACGTGGGCTCGAGGATGTCGATCAGCCGCTTGTGGGTGCGCATCTCGAACTGCTCGCGCGAGTCCTTGTCGATGAACGGCGAGCGCAGCACCGTGAACTTTTCAATGTGCGTCGGCAGCGGCACGGGACCGGACACCACTGCACCGGTGCGTTGGGCGGTGTCCACGATCTGGCTGGCCGACTGGTCGATGATCTTGTGGTCGTGGGCCTTGAGGCGGATGCGGATTCTCTGCTTTGGCATGGTGTTATTCGAAGATCGTACTGATGACGCCGGCGCCAACAGTCCGGCCGCCTTCGCGAATGG
>DAIUFO010000019.1:0-20237 GCA_036844545.1 Chloroflexota bacterium | reverse complement strand
ACACTAGAAGGGCTATACTGCGGCTGTGACGGCCGAGTTCTGGGCGATCATCGGCGTGGGGGTCCCAATTCTGGGGGCGATCGCCGCGTTGTTTGCTGTGATCCTCGGGCCAATCAACGGCCGCTTCAACGACATGAGCGGCCGCTTTGATGACATAAGCGACCGGTTCAACGACATGGGCGGCCACTTCAATGACATAAGCGGCCGCTTCAATGACATAAGCGGCCACTTCAACGACGTAAATGGCCGGTTCGATGAGATGAAACACGACGTAAATGGCCGGTTCGACGAGATGAAACACGACGTAAATGGCCGGTTCGACGAGATGAAACGCGACATGGACCACCGGTTCGACGAGACTAAACTCGACGCTGACCGCCGGTTCGACAGCGTTGAGCAGCGCCTGGGCCAGCTGGCGGGTCAGCAGCTGGAACTGACCGAAACTGTCGCGGTTCTAGCCGGCACCATCGAGGGCATCAAGCCGCATCTCGAGCATCTCGACCGGCTCACCGAGCGGTTGGCGGCTGGCGCCGCGGGTTAGCCCTCGACGATTCGGTTCCGCAGCACCCCGATTTTTTCGATCTCCGTTTCCATCACGTCCCCGTTCTTGAGGAACTCGGGGGGGGTGCGTGCGAAGCCGACGCCGGAGGGCGTGCCGGTGGAGATGACGTCGCCCGGCTCGAGGGTGAGCACCTCGGTGATGTCCGCGATCTGGGTCGGGATGTCGAAGATCATCATCGCCGTGTTCGAGTCCTGCTTCAGCGTGCCGTTGACACGGCATATGACCTGAAGCTTCTCCGGATCGCCGAGCTCGTCTGGCGTGATCAGCCAGGGGCCCATGGGCGAGCCTTTCTCCCAGGCCTTGCCTTTGAACCACTGGCCCCCATGGCGCCGTTGCAGGTCGCGCACCGAGAAGTCGTTGAATATGGTGTAGCTGTGCACGTAGTCGTAGGCTCTTTCCTTCGAGACGTGCCGCGCTGGCCTGCCGATCACGACTGCCAACTCCACCTCCCAGTCATAGCTGGTGGAAATGCGAGGTTCGATGAGGATGTCGTCGTTGGGGCCGCAGACGGCTGTGGCCGGCTTGCTGAACCAGACCGGATATTCGGGCGCGTCGGCGCTGGACCGCACGCCCGCCCGGGCACCCTCGGCTACGTGATCCTTATAGTTCAAGCCCAGGCAGAAGACGTTCTTGAGCGGGCGCGGGATGGGGGCCAAAAGCTGGACCTGGCTCAGCGGGGTTTTAACGGCGCTCTCCGCGGCGCGGCGGGCGTCGTCCAGCGCCTGCTGGCCGCCCTGGATGAGCGTATTCATGTCGGGCGCCACGCTGGACACGTCGGCTACCTGCTCGCCCAGCACGACGCCGGCGCGGACTTGGCCCTGATGGCGATAGGTCACTAGTCGCATAGTCCCGAGATCGTACCAGGCCCACATCAGCAGGTCGGGTGATAAGAAAAGATAAACGAGTGTTTATGTTTGTCCGAAAACTCTGACAAAAGGTTGACACGCGTTGCTTGGCTTTCGTAAAGTAACCCGCGCTTCGCTAACGCGTCCCGAGTGCAATCTGTTGGGGCGGTGGGGATCAAAGGGAGACCATCCGAAGGTTCGGTGCGGGTCGCGCCCCTTGAGTGGAAGCAGGAGGCCTGTACTGAGGAAACTGGTGGCGTCGGTCGCCGCTCTGGCAGTGGCGCTGATAACGTTGATGGCCGTTCCGGCCGAAGCGGCGGAGGCGCCGCCTGATTACGCCATCGACAACGGCCATTTCTACACCGAAGGCTCTGGCGGCGCCAAGGGTGGTTTCAGCGTCACCGACGCTGGCGGCGTCCCGATGTGGTCGGAGTTCAGCCGGTTGGGCGGTGTCGATACCCTCGGCTATCCGATTTCGGGGCGCTTCGTGCTGGCGGGCCAGGTTGTCCAGCTCACGCAGAAAGTCGGTTTAGTCTGGCGGGGAGACCTGGGCCAGATCCGCTTCCTCAACGTATTCTCGCTGCTGCACGATGCCGGTAAGGATGGCTGGCTGGCGAGCACCAAGGACATCCCGCGGCAGGTCGGCAGCCCGGATGAGGCCGGCAAGACTTGGGAGCAGATCGCCCAGAAGCGCTATCAACTGTTGGACGCGCACCAGGCGATCAAGTCTGCCTACTTCGGCATCTTCGACCCGGTGAACATGTACGGCTTGCCCAGCTCGAACTGGCTGGAGCAGCCGCAGTCGTCCGTGCTTCGTTTCGAAAGAGTGACCTTCCAGCAGTGGAAGCAGCTGCTGCCGTGGGCCACACCCGGCCAGGTGCAGATGGCCAATGGCGGCGATATCCTGAAGGACAGCGGCCTCTTGGGGCCGCTGTCATTCGCGACTCAGAGCCCGCCGCAACCCGCGCTGCAAACAGTGCCGGCCGGCTTCGCCACTATCAGCTTCTACGCCGACACCTTCATCGGCCGCTACACCTCGGCAGGCCAGCTGTTCACCCAGGATGCGCTGACATGCGCGACCAATGGCTTCCCTCTGGGCACGAAGCTGCGCCTCACCTCCACAGATGGCAAGCACTCCGTGGTGGTGATGAACAACGACAGGCCCCCTTCGTGGAATGAACGCATCGATCTGACCAAGGCGGCCTTTGGCGCGCTCTATCCGATCAGCACCGGCGTGGCCGCGGTCCAAGTCGAAGTCGTAAAGTAAGGCGCGGATTCTTCGCTACGCTCAGAATGACAAAATATGATTTCCTGCTTCGCCTGCGGCGATCTGAACAGTCCGGACAGCCGCTTCTGCAAGTTTTGCGGGCGGGCGCTGGTACGCGATGAAGAGCGGCCGACGGTGGCCCACGATCCCCGCAATCGCTTGCTGCTGTGGCTGGTGCTGATCCTGTTGACAGCCTGCGCCGTATTCGGCATTTTCGGCCTGTTGACCAGCAAAGTCTTCCGCTAGCGATACCCTATGGCATATGACCACAACGGAAGACATCAGGGAAGCCCTCAAGCAGGTCTACGATCCCGAGCTGAGCGTCAACGTCGTCGACCTCGGCCTGGTGTACGGCACTGAGATAGACGACCAGGGGAACGTTCGCGTTACCATGACCTTGACCTCACCCGGCTGCCCCATTGGGCCCATGGTGGGTGAGATGGTCCAGGATGCCTTGGCGCCGCTCGACGGCGTCAAGCAAGTCGACGTGGACGTGGTGTGGACGCCGCCCTGGCGGCCCGACATGATGAGCGAAGACGCCAAGCTCGAGTTGGGTTACGGAGGCCTGTGACTTTCAGATAACTTAGCCGCGTCCGACGTAAACCACACCTATAATTCCGCCAACATGGCGGCGGGCAGCCCAGTCGATCTGATCAAGGGCAAGATCGACCTGATCCAGTTGGTGGCGGCGCGGCTGCCCGACCTGCACAAGCGCGGCCGAAACTGGTGGGCCTGCTGCCCCTTTCACAACGAGAAAACGGCCTCCTTCTGCATCTGGCCCGAAGACAATCGCTGGAAATGCTTCGGCTGCCAGGAAAGCGGCGACATCTTCTCGTTCGTGATGCGCGACCAGAACCTGACCTTCGCCGATGCTCTCAAGCTGCTGGCCGAGAAGGCTGGTGTCGAGCTCGACGATCGGCCGCGCCAGCCCGAAGACAGTGCCCACAAGCGACGCCTGCTGGAATTGAACGCGGCGGCCAGCGTGTGGTTCCAGAAGATGCTGCTGGAGCATGCTTCCGGAGCCAATGCCCGAGCCTTCGTCGAGCGCCGCAACCTCACGCATCAGACCGTGCTCGACTTCCAGCTGGGCTACGCGCCCGATAGTTGGGACGGTTTGCGCAGCCACCTCAGCCAAATGGGCTACTCCGTCGAAGAGCAGCTGGCCGTCGGTGTGCTGCACGAGAGCGAGCGGGGACAGCCCTACGACCGCTTCCGGAACCGTCTCATCTACCCCATCCGCGATGCCGGCGGGCACATCATCGCCTTCGGCGGCCGGGACCTGGGCGAGGAAAAGCGCTCGGCCAAGTTCATCAACTCACCGCAGACGGAGCTGTTCGACAAGAGCGCCACGCTGTATGCGCTCGACTGCGCCAAGGCCGCCATCCGCCAGCGCGACCAGGTGATCGTCGTCGAAGGCTACGCCGACGCCATCATGGCCCACCAATATGGCGAGAACAACGTGGTGTGCTCGATGGGCACCAGCCTCACGGAGCGCCAGCTGGAGCAGATCAAGCGCCTGACCACCAATCTTATCCTGGCCCTGGATCCCGATACCGCCGGCGACATCGCCGCTGGGCGCGGCGTCGAGGTAGGCCAGCAGGTATTCGACCGCGAGCTGGTGCCGGTGCTGTCGGTGACCGGTCTGGTTCGGCTGGAGGCCCGGCTCAAGGCCGACATCCGGGTCATGAGCTTGCCCCGCGGCAAGGATCCAGACGAAGTGATCCACGAGGACCTGGAGCGTTGGCGCCGCTGCGTCCAAGAGGCATTGCCGCTGTTGGAGTACAAGTTCGAGCAGATTGTGGCCAAGCACGATCTCGGCAACGCCCGCTCGAAGTCGGCCGTAGTGGACGAGCTTGGCGCCGAGCTGGCGCTGATTCCCGACCGACTGCAGCAGGCCCACTACATCGGCAAGCTGACCCAGCACGTGGCAGGGCTGGCGAGCACCTTCCAGGTGCGCGAGGGCGACCTGCACGAGGCCGTGACGCGAGCCCGCTTAAGGAAACAGGCGAGGCCACAGCCCGGCAGTGAGAGCCCTCACCTGACCTCTCCCGCCGCGGTGGGAGAGGAACAAACGGCACTCCCGCTGCGGCTTGACACTGAGGACTTTTTGGTAATGCGCGCCTTGCGCTACCTTGACGATGCTCCTTTGTGGAGCCAGAATTTGCGCACCGACGAGGTTGTGAAGAGCGAAAACCGGGAGGTTCTCCAGTTCCTGCTGAACCGCTTGGACCAGGGGTCCAACTCCAGCGACGAACCAGAGCCGATTGCGCGGCACATGGCCTATCTGCGGGAGATGGCCGCCCGGGAGCCGGAAATCTCTGAGCCAAGCCGTGCCGCGGAGTTCGATCGTCTCATCTTGAAACTGCACGAGCAAGCGGTGGCGCGCAAGCAAGCCGAGCGTGCCACCCTGCTGTCTCAAACTCCCGATGGCCGGTCGCGCGACATCGAGATTGGGGCCCTCGACGATCTCGATGCCCTGCACCTGTCCAAGGCCGAGCTTGGCCGGCGGACCTTGCTCACACGCAGTTGACCCCTACCACTGACGCCATGCCCGAGCAGACCGACGCCGCGCCGCTGACCCCCGAGGCGCTCCTCGAGAAAGGCGGCAAGCTCAAGGTCCTTACCGAAGAGGAGATCGATCTCGTGTTCCCCGACCGGGCAGCTACGGCTTATCTCGATTTCCAGGCCGAGCTGCAGGACGCCGGCGTCAAAGTCATTCCACTGGACCCTGGCGATCTCGACGCCGCCGCCGAGAACTGGGATGAGTCCAAGCTGGAGGAAATCGAGATCGAGCCTTTGGCCGCCCTCGAGGCGCTGGCCGAGGCCGAGGCGGAGAGCGTCGACGACCCCGTGCGCATGTACTTGCGCGAGATCGGCAAGGTCTCCCTCCTGACGGGCGAACAGGAAGTGTCCCTGGCCAAGCGCATCGAGCTGGGCGAGACAGCCGAGCGCAACGCCAACGGCACGCGCCACATCGACACCATCCATGACGGCATCGAAGCCCGGCGGCAGCTCACCGAGGCCAACCTGCGCCTGGTGGTGAGTGTGGCCAAGAAGTACCTGGGCCGCGGCATGTCGCTCTTGGACTTGGTCCAGGAAGGCAATATCGGGCTCATCCGCGCCGTCGAGAAGTTCGACTATCACAAGGGCTACAAGTTCAGCACCTACGCCACGTGGTGGATCCGGCAGGCCATCACGCGCGCCATCGCTGACCAGGCGCGGACCATTCGCATCCCCGTCCACATGGTCGAGACCATCAACAAACTGGTGCGCGTGCAGCGGCGCTTGCTCCAGGAGCTTGGCCGCGACCCGACGGCCGAAGAGATCGCCTCCGAGATGGAGCTGTCCCCCGAGCGCGTGCGCGAGATCCAGAAGCTGTCCCAGGAGCCGGTGTCGCTGGAGACGCCGATCGGCGAGGAAGAGGATAGCCACCTGGGTGACTTCATCGAGGATCGCGGCGCCCTGGCGCCTGCCGACGCGGCCTCGCACCAGCTGCTGAAGGAGCAGGTCGAGGATGTGCTCGACTCGCTCAGCTCGCGCGAACGCAAGGTGCTCCAGCTGCGCTTCGGCCTGGAGGATGGTCGCAGCCGGACGCTGGAGGAGGTTGGCCGTGAGTTCAAGGTCACACGCGAGCGCATCCGGCAGATCGAGGCCAAAGCCCTGCGCAAGCTGCGCCATCCCACCCGCTCGCGCAAGCTCAAAGACTACCTGGAATAGTCTCTGCCTGCCAGCTTGATAGAGTAGGGCGTGGCAGCCGTTGCCCAACTGCCTGAGGTTCCAGACCTCAGAATCGGCGAAATCATCGGGCGCGGGACGCATTCGACCGTCTACCGCGCCACGCATGGCGGGCGGAGCTACGCCCTGAAAGTGCTCGAACCGGACGCCTACGCCGGCGCGGAGGAACGGTTGCGGCAGGCGCGCCGCTGCGCGGCCAGGTTGGCGCGTGCGCACCACCCGGCGCTGCCGCGCATCGTGACTGTGGGCCAATCAGGGCCAATCGCCTATGTCGTCTCCGAGCTCGTGGAGGGCGGCACGTTGCGCACGGCTATCGACGCCGGTCCGCTCGCGGAGCCGGCCATCGTGCGACTGGCGCGCGGCCTGGCGGGCGCCCTGGCGGAGCTGCACCACCTGGGGCTGGTACACCGCGACGTTAAGCCCGAGAACATCGTCTTGCGCCCGTCTGGTGAGCCGGAGCTCATCGACTTCGACCTGGCTGCCCGACTGGATGCGGCCGCCGAAGCCGAGGTCGCCGGTACGCTGACGTACAGCCCGCCCGAGCAAACAGGCGTTCTTCGAGCGCTCGTCGATGGGCGCTCGGATCTGTACTCACTTGGCGCGGTGCTGTTCGAGTGCGCGGCTGGCCAGCCGCCGTTTGGCGCCAGTGGCCAGCTTGGGCTCCCGAGCGGCGCCGCTGCGCCCGCGCTCCGTGACCTCAACCCGGCCATCTCGCCCACGCTGTCGGCCATCCTGGCCAAGCTCCTGGCTCAGAACCCGAATGACCGCTACCAGTCGGCCGAGAGCCTACTGGAGGATCTCGGCCTGGTGCCGCTGCCGGACGGCGAAGTCGCTCCGAGCGTAACTGGCGCCCATCGAGAGCCGGAGATACTGCTGGCGGGCAGGCGGTCGGAGCTGGAGAAGCTGCGGCAGCGCTGGCAGGCAGCGCTGCGCGAGCGCGGCCAGATGGTGGTCCTGAGGGGCCCGCTGGGCAGCGGCAAGAGCCATCTGGCGCGCTGCTTCCTGGAGGAAGTGCTGGCTGGAGGGCGGCTGGCTCTGTTCGGCCACTGCGACGAGGGGGGAGCGGCGCCGTTCGGGGCTCTGCGTACGGCGCTGGACGATTGGGTCGCCGGTCTCTCGCGCATGGCAGCGCCTCAGCGGCTCCTGGCCGAGCAGCGCCTGGGTATCGCCGCGGGCGACTTCGCCGGCTTGCTGAAGCGGTTCTCGCCGGGCTTCGGCCGCGTCTTCGAAACGGTGCCGGCGGCGCCCGAGAGCGACCTGCTCCACGAGCGCTTCTACGACATCCTGGCCGAGTTCCTTCTGAAGCTGGCAGGCTGCTACGGTGGCCTGGCGTTGTGCCTCGACGACGTCCAGTGGCTTGATGACTCCACCCGGGAGGTGCTCGTGCGCGTCGCCGGGCGCTTCGAAGGGGCTCCGCTGCTGCTGCTCGCCGCCGTCAGCACCGACTTGCACGCCCGGAGATCCGGATCGGCGGCGCGCACGCCGGACGCACTGAGGGCTACCCCCCGTCTCGATCTGCGGTTGACGCCCCTCACTGAAGCCGCCGCGGGCGAATTGGTGGCCGCGCTGCTGGGCGTCGATGGGGTGCCGGCCAGCGTGGTGAGCCACGTCACCTCCTGGACCAGCGGTAATCCGCTGGCCATCATCGAATATGTCGAATCACTGCTCGACGCCGGCGTGCTGCGGCCGGAGTGGGAAAACTGGGTGCTGGACAGTGCTGGGTTGGAGCACCTCGATCTGCCGCGGGACGTCGCTAAGCTGCTGGCCGCGCGTGTCGGACAGCTCAGCGCTCCCGCGGCCGACGTGCTGTGCATCGGCTCGCTCCTGGGCGGGCCGCTGGAGAGAGAGCTGCTGCAGGCCGTTGCCGGACCGGGAGCGGACGTCCAGCAGGCGCTCGGCGAGGGCGTGGAAGCCCACATTGTTCAGTCCAGCGCATCGGGCGACTACGAATTCAGCCATGACAGCGTACGCCAAGCGCTCGCCGACAGCCTCAGCCCCGAGGCCGTCAAGGACTTCCATCGCCGCATTGCTGAGGCATTGTCCGAGATGCCGAGCGACGACGGCCAGCGCGTCTACGCCCTGGCCCGACACTACTCGCTGGGCCAGGCGGAGGGTGATTGGACTCGCGTCTACGACGCCAATCTGGCCGCCGGCATTGCGGCTGTGGGCAGCTTCGCCGATGCGGAAGCCTACGAGTTCCTGCGGCAAGCCGAGCGCACCGCGGCCGAGGGCGGCATCTCGCCGGGCGTCGCGCTGAACGAAGCCCTCGGTGAAGTCTGCTTTCGCGGCGGGCGCTGGGACGAGGCGCTGATCTATCTCAGCCGCGCGCTGGAGGGGACGCCGAGCGCTCGGGCGCGCGCCGGCCTACGCTCGCGCTTGGCCCGCGTCTACATCGCCAATCGGGACACGCAGCGCGCTTGGGAAGAGGTGGAGCGCGGCTTCAGCGAAATGGGCACGCCATTGGGCTTTGGCCTCATCGCCAGGCTGCTGTACGCGACGTGGTCCTGGATAGTCGGCCTGCTGTCACTGGGGTTGCGGGTTGGCTATGGCGCGGCGCGGGGCGCGATGCGTTCCCGTCTCGAGATGCTCTGTGAGCTGTACGTGACTGGCGCACGTGTCGCCTATCTTATGCACGATCGGCCTCGCCTGCTGGAGATGATTGTCCGCCAGCTCTTCACAGGGCATCTGCTGGGCGACTCGGTGGAGATGGCCAGCGCGCTGACTTCCTATGCCAACCTCATGGCCATGCTGGGCCGGCCGGCGGCGGCCGAGGCCTGCAGCGCCCGCTCCATGGCCATGGTCGCCGCCCGCGGCAACCGCTTCCAGCTGGCCCGCATGCGGATGTCCGACGCCTGGCAGCGCCACGTGGGCGGCTTCCCCCGGCGCGGCGAGGCGGCCATGCGGCGCTGCCTGTAGCTCGACAGCACCTGGTTGGACGCGGCCGACTTCGCCTACGCGCACATCGATCTCGCTTGGAACCTCATGCTTCGGGGCTATTGCGGCGAGGCCCTCAGCTTCATCGAGGCGGCGCTGCTCAAGGCGCAGCCCAACAGTGGCGAGAGCTATAACCTGGAGATCAAGGCTGCCGCCGCCCTAGCTGTGATGGGACGCACCGGAGAGGCGCTGGAACGCGTGGCCCACACGCCAGTGCCCCCTGTCGACGCCGGCTGGCTCCGTCACGGCTACTTCAGCTTTCTGCTGCTGGTGCTGTTGGAGCAAGGCGAGCTGGGGGAGCCGCTGGAGCACGCTTTGCGCGAGTACCGCGCCAGCGTCCGAGTCCGGCCCAAGCGGACCACCTTCCACGGCCGCCACTTCTTTGTGTTCCAGGCGTATGCCCGGCTGGAGCAGTGCATGCGCGAACCCGGCGAAGCCAACCGGCGGCGCCTGCGGCAGGCGCTCTCGGAGCTGAGGCAGATCAACCGCCACCCGACACTGCGCGCGCATTATTTGGCGCTGCGCGGCGCCTTGGAGCGCCTGCGGGGCAGGCCGCGGCGTGCCTTGACAACGCTGCTGGAGGCCGAAGGGGTGGCCCTGCGGGCCGACAACGTGTGGGCGCTGTTCCACATCCACCGCCAACTGGCCCATACCCTGGCCGAGCTGGACAACCACGAAGCTGCGCTCCGCCAGGCCCATGAAGCCTACCGGCTGGCGGTGGCCCAGGGCTGGGTGAACCGCGCCCACCTCATCCGCGCCGAGTTCGACAGCTTGCGCCCCAGCCTGGAGAGCGGCGCGGAAACGCGTGTCTTGCGGGCCGATTCGGAGCGCGATCCCGAGCGGTTGGAGCAGCATCTGGAGGCGCTGCTTCAGGTCAGCCTGGCCGCCAGCGCCGCGCTGGAGCCAGCCCGCCAGGCGCAAGTCGCGCTCGACGAGCTGTTGCGCGTGCTGCACGCCGAGCGCGCCTTCCTGTTCACGCTCACGCCCTACGGCGATCTGCAGCTCCGCGCTGGCCGCGGCCTCGAGGGCCAGGACCTGCCCGATCTGACCGGCTACAGCCGGACCGTGGTCGAGACCGTCCGAACCACTTGCGAGCCGGTGATCGTGAGTGGCACGGAGCAGGGTGAGATCCAGCCGACGGACAGCATCCGTGCGCACGACCTGCGCAGCATCGTGGCGGCGCCGCTGCTCATGAAGGGCGACCTCCTGGGCGTGGTCTATGTCGACACCCACCTGGCCTATGGCGCCTTCAGCGACGACGATGTGCGCATCCTCACGGCGATCGCCAACCACATCGCCATCGCCCTGCAGAACGCCAGCGCCGTCGCGCAGCAAACAGCCCTGTTGCGCGCCAACGAGGACTTGCTGGAGGCGCAGCGCCTGCGCGTATCCGAGCTGCAGGATTCCCGCCACCGGATCACCGCGGCTGAAGAGCGGCTGCGGCGTGACATTGCCGAGATGCTGCACAGCCGGGTCCAGTCCAAGCTGCTGGTCGCCGCCCATCAGCTCGGCCAGGCAAGGGCCATCCTGGACCAGGATCCGACGGAGGCCAAGCGGCTGCTGACCTTGAGCCAGGAACAGTTGGACGACGTCCGCGAGCGAGAGATCCGCGAAGCCAGCCATCTGCTGCATCCCTCGATCATCAAGATTGGACTGGGCCCGGCGGTACGCTCGCTGATCGGGCGTTTCGAAGGTGTGTTCGATGTCTCCTTGGTGGTCGATGCGCGGCTGGCCAAACTCGACAGTATCGTCGACAATCAATTGCCGGAGGAGCTGCGCCTCACCGCTTACCGCTCGGTGGAGGAAGCGCTGAGCAACATCGCCCGCCACGCCGAGGCAAGCGCGGTGGACATCGCGCTGTCATTGACCGTTGAGAACGAGCTGCTCCTCATCATTCGCGATAACGGCGTTGGCTTCGACAGCACGCGGCTCCAGCCAGGCCTGGGCCTGGGCAGCATCGACGGCCGGGTGAATCAGCTGGGCGGAACCTGGCGCCTCACCAGCCAGCCGAACGAGGGCGCCTGCGTGGAGGTCCGCCTGCCGCTAAGCGGGTAGCCTTAGGGGCGCATCTCGTCGAGATAGGTCAACACCGCTTTGACTCGCGGTTGAACGCCCGAGGTGGCGCGGTCGATTGCCAGCTGCTGGTACAGCAGGTTGATCTGGTTCTCGACCGATTTCTCGGCCAATATCAGCCGCTCAGCGATGGCCGCGTTGCTGTAGCCCTGAGCAATAAGCTCCAGGATATCGGTCTGCCGGGGCGTCAGCCTGGAGAGCAGCCCCGGCTTGTGCGACCGGCCTCGCAAGCCAGCCACCAACTGTGGGTCCAGCACGGTCAAGCCCGCGGCGGCGCCGCCCACAGTCCTGCCCAGGACTTCCACGTCGTTCACTGACTTCTTCAGCAGATAGGACCAGCCGCCGCGCACGTCTTCCGGCAGCGATGCCACGAACTCGGGGTCGCCGTGGTTGGACAGCAGCACGATCGCCAGCTCCGGCAGATGCTGGCGCAGCTTCATGCCGAGTTGAACGCCATTGACGCTGCTGCCCAGATCGATGTCCAGCATGGCCACGTCGGGGTTCACCGCGGGAATGCCGTCCAGCGCCGAATCGGCGTCGCCGTAGGTCGCCACGACCTCCAGCTCGGCCGCTGGTCCAGGGCAATCCGCAGCAAATCGCGATACAACGGTTCGTCCTCGACGAGCACCAGCCGCAGCTTTTCGCCGTTGCCAGCCATGTTGGCCACCATCATAGGTTGCTGACTACTTGTCATGAACCGAGACGGCGTAATGCCCATCTGGCGCGTAAGGCTCGGCATCCCAGGTGGCCCAGCGTTCGACCAGCGTCAGCCCGCGGGCCGCGGCTAGGGCGTCGTATTCCGCCGGCGAGAAGCCGCCAGGGGTGAGCTGAAAGCCAGCCACCAGGCAGCCGCCCGGCGCGAGCAGCCGCGCAAGGTTCTCGACTACAGCCGGTTCGTGGCCGCGGCCGACGAAGATCAGCACGTTGCCGGCCAGCACAATCATGTCGAACGGTCGATCCGGCTGCACGCTTGCCAGGTCGCCCAGCAGCCACGGCAGCTCCGGCGCCTTCCGCCGGGCCGCCTCCAGCATGCGCGGGTCGCTGTCGACGCCGGTGACATCAAACCCCCGCCTGGCCAGCTCGATGCCGACGCGGCCGGTGCCGCAGCCGCCATCGAGCACGGCCACGGCTTCGGGCCGAAAGCCGTCGCCGCTGCGCGTCCGGCTCAGGCGTTCCACGAAGTCCGCCTCGCCATGCGGATTCTGGCCCGCCAGCCGCTGCTGGAGGGCGGCATCGTACTCCATCCCGCTTGGCCGCCCGCCCTCCAACCACGAGCCAGGCCCAGGACCACCGTTCATAGCCGGCCAGTATAGGCGCCGTGAGCCTCGCTATACTGTGGAGCGCAGCCCAGCCATCTGTTTGGCTGGGCTTTGTAGTCTAGACGAGCACTTGGGGAGCACAAAGCACATTCATGAACGCCGTCGTCGAGCGAACCGAGCACAGCCAGGTGACCCTCAAGGTCGAGGTGGAACCCGAGCGGCTCGCCAAGGCGTCCGACCGCGCGTATCAGCGTCTGGTGCAGCGCGTCAGCATTCCCGGCTTCCGCAAGGGTAAAGCCCCGCGCAAGATCCTCGAGCGCGCCGTGGGACTGGACGCGCTCTATCGCGAGGCGCTCGACTTCGTGATGCCCGAAGCCTACCGCGAGGCGGTCAAGGAAACCGGGATCAGCCCCTACACCCAGCCCGAGTTCGAGGTCGTCGAGCTGGAGCCCGAGAAGCCGCTCATCTTCAAAGCTGTCGTCCCGGTGCAGCCCACTATCAAGCTGGGTGATCACAAGTCGATTAAGCTCGACCCGCCCGATCTGACCATCTCGGACGAAGAGGTCGATCAGGCGGTGACCAACCTGCGCGATTCCCACGCCCAACTGGTTCCGGTGGAAGACCGCCCGGCCAAAATCGGCGATCAAGTGACCGTGGACGTGTTTACCAGCCTGGACGGCCGGCGGCTTGGCGAGGAGCCGCGTGAGAGCGTCCTCGCGCTGGACACCGACACGCCTGTGCCGAGCTGGGCCAACGCCACGGCCGGCCTGAGCATCGGCGATCGGAAAGAGATCGAAGACCAGGTCTCGCCCGAGTATCGCGACACGAACATCGCCGGCAAGGTCGCTACCTACAGCGTCACCGTTAAGGCCATCAAGCAGCGCGACCTGCCGGACGTCGACGACGAACTGGCTCGCAGCGTGGGCGACTACGAGGACCTGGCCGCGTTGCGGGCGGACCTCAGGAAACGCCTCCAGGCGCAGAAGAAGCACAACGCGCGCGAAGAGTATGAGACTCAGCTGGTCGACAAGCTCATCGAGATTTCAGAAATTGACTACCCGGCCGTTATGGTTGAGCAAGAGATCGATCAGATGTTGCGCGAGGCCGACAACAACTTCCGTCGCCAAGGCTTCAGCCTGGATATGTTCCTGCGCGGCGCCAAGAAGTCGCTGGATGAGATGCGCGCCGAGTGGGCGCCGCGCGCTGTCCACCGCCTCAAGACGGCGCTGGTGCTGCGGGAGCTGACCAACGCCGAGAAACTGGAGCTCGAGGCCGGCAAGCTGGAGGCGGAACTGAACCGCATGGTCGAGGACCAGCCGGCCGATCGTCGCGCCGAAGTCCGCCGGCTGGTGGGCACAGAGCGCGTGCGCGACTCGGTCGAGCAGGAGTTGCTGCTGCGTAAGGCGCTGGACTTGCTGGATGTCACCGCCGGCGGTGAGCAGTTTATAGATGTGGAAGGGGTCGCGTAATGGTCATCCCCATGGTCATCGAGTCGTCACCGCGCGGCGAGCGAGCGTACGACATCTATTCCAGGTTGCTCAAGGACCGGATCATCTTCCTGGGCCAAGCCATCGATGAC
Source organism: Chloroflexota bacterium (assembly GCA_036844545.1). Lineage (GTDB taxonomy): Bacteria > Chloroflexota > JAJPGV01 > JAJPGV01 > JAJPGV01 > DATGVV01. Next base: position 5,983 of record DAIUFO010000019.1, on the reverse strand, counting down.
CACATCGCTAACCAGGTCATCGCTCAGCTGCTGTACCTCGAGTCAGAGGAGCCCGACAAGGACATTCAGATGTACATCCAATCGCCCGGCGGCTCAGTCCACAGCGGCCTCGCGATCTACGACACCATACAGCTCATCAAACCCGACGTGGCCACCCACGCCGTTGGCGTGACCGCCAGCATGGGCACAGTGCTGCTGGCCGGCGGCGCCAAGGGCAAGCGCTTCGCGCTGCCGCACGCCACCATCCACATGCACCAGGCCCAGGGTGGCACCGAGGGCGCCGCGACCGACATCGAGATCATGGCCAAGGAGATCCTGCGCCTGCAGACCACGCTCCGCCAGATCCTTGCCAAGCACACCGGCCAGGACTACGAGAAGATCAGCTCCGACTTCGACCGCGACCGCTGGCTGTCGGCTCCGGAGGCGGTCGAATATGGTATAGTCGATGAAATTTTGGCGCCTGCTCGGTCTAAAGAACTGACGCTCGTAGGCGGCGCGGGCTCCCAAGGAGACTCCAACGGCTAGCTCCCGGAACACCCGCCTCACCTATCGCTGCTCGTTCTGTGGCAAGAGTCAGGAGCAGGTCAGGCGGCTGATTGCCGGGCCGGCGGGCGTCTACATCTGCGACGAGTGCATCGACCTCTGTCGCGAGATCATCGAAGAAGAGGGCGCCGCCCCTCAGAAGAACAAGTTCTTCGCCAACAAGGTCCCCACTCCTCGGAGGCTCTACGAGCAGCTCAACCAGTACGTCGTCGGCCAGGATCGCGCCAAACGCGTCCTATCGGTAGCCGTCTACAACCATTACAAGCGCGTCAGCACCGGCATGCAGATCGACGAGGTCGAGCTGGCCAAGTCGAACATCCTGCTGGTCGGCCCCACCGGCTGCGGCAAGACCTTGCTGGCGCAAACGTTGGCCAAGATATTGGACGTCCCGTTCTCGATAGCCGATGCCACGGCCCTTACCGAGGCCGGCTACGTGGGCGAGGACGTCGAGAACATCCTCCTCCGGCTCATCCAAGCGGCGGATTACGACATCGCCCGAGCCGAGAGGGGGATTATTTATATCGACGAGATCGACAAGATCTCGCGCAAGTCCGACAACCCGTCCATCACCCGCGACGTATCCGGCGAGGGCGTCCAGCAGGCCCTGCTCAAGATCATCGAGGGCGCTGTGGCCAACGTGCCGCCCCAGGGCGGCCGTAAGCACCCTCACCAGGACTTCATCCAGATCAATACCACCAACATCCTGTTCATCTGCGGCGGCGCCTTCGAGGGTCTGGACAAGATCGTCGAGAAGCGCCTGGGCAACAAGAAGTCCATCGGCTTCGGCCGGGACAGCCTGTCCGGCTCCAACCTCCCGCAACGGGAGGAGGACAACGCCCTCCACAAGCTCATCCCCGACGACCTGCTGAAGTACGGCCTCATCCCCGAGTTTGTTGGCCGGCTGCCCGTCACCGTGGCGCTCGATGGGCTGGAGCAGGAAGATCTGGTCCGCATCCTCACCGAGCCCAAGAACGCCATCATCAAGCAGTACCAGAAGTTCCTGGCGCTGGACAAAGTCGAGCTCATCTTCACGCCCGACGCGCTCAACGCGGCCGCCGAGTTGGCCCTTCAGCAGAAGACCGGCGCCCGCGGCCTGCGCACCATTGTCGAAGAGACGCTGACCGATGTGATGTTCGACATCCCGTCCATGGAAGGTGCCCGGAAGTGCATCGTGGACGACGAAGTCATCCGCGGCAACCGCAAGCCCCTCCTCCTGGGCCGCGCCGACGCCGAGCTCATCCCCGGCGAGGGCGAGTCGGCGTAAGATAGGCGGGTGGCAAACACCCGCAAAAAAGTCTTCTTTCTCGAAGCCGGCCACCAGCACGCCAGCCCTATCCCCGAAGGCGTCATCGCCAATGGCTTCATCTTCCTGTCCGCCGTGCGCGGCGTCGATCCCGGAACCGGCAATCCTCCCGAAGACACCGAGAAGCAAGCGCGGCTGCTGTTCGAGAACATGAAACACGCGCTGGCTGCCGGCGGCGCCACGCTCGACGACGTGGTCAAGATCGCCGTCTACATGATGGACCTCCAGCGCGACCGGCCCATCTTCAACCGCGTCTGGCAGGATCACTTCGGCCAGGAGCCTCCCGCCCGCTTCGCGGTGCAGGTCCTGGACATGGGCGTCCAAGGCGACCACAGCAAATTCCTGGCGGACGTGACTGCGCTGGCGCCCCAATGATCGTCGACCTCCACGCGCACATCGTCCCGGAGCACTTCCCCCAATCCAGCGTCGACCGCTGGCCCAGCATGGCCCACCTCGAGCAGGGCAAAGCCAACGTCATTATCGACGGCAAGAACTTCCGGACCGTGCGGGACGTGTGCTGGAACCACACCCGGCGCTCGGAGGAGATGCGCAACGAGGGCGCCGAGGCCCAGGCCATATCCCCCATGCCCGAACTCCTGTCCTATTGGTTCAAGCCCGAGGACGGCCTGGATATGTCCCGCTACACCAACGACCAGATCGCCAAGATGTGCCAAGCGGAGCCGGATCGCTTCTATGGCCTCGGCATGGTCCCCATGCAGGACCCCGACCTGGCCGCAAAAGAGCTTGCGCCGATGAAACAGGCCGGCCTGCTCGGCGTCGAGCTCGGCTCCAACATCCTCGGGAAATCCCTCGGCGAGGAGCAGTTCCTGCCGTTCTTCCAGGAGGCCGAGAAGCGGGATATGGCCGTCTTCGTTCACGCCCTGCACCCGACTTTTACAGATCGCTTCTTGGCCAACGAGCGCACTATCAATGCGATTGGCTTTGCGACAGAGGGTGGCCTGAACGTGGGCTCGATGATCGTCGGGGGTCTGTTCGAGCGTTGCCCCAAGCTGCGCGTGCTGTTCAGCCATGGCGGGGGCACCTTCCCCTACTATTTGCCCCGACTGGAGAACTCCTGGAGCGGCAGCTGGAATGGCGAGCCGCCCGGTCCGGCCGCGGGCCCCGCGGTGGTTATGCGGCAGTTGCTGCCAAAATCTCCCGCGGAGTACGCCCGCATGGCCTACTACGACAGCCTGGTCTTTGACCGGCGCACCACCCGGTATCTGATCGACATGATGGGCGCCGGCCAGGTCACCGTCGGCACCGACTTCCCCTTTGTCCCCCGCGAACAGCCGGTGGGGAAATCCCTGCGCGAATGCGTCTCTGACGCCGAGTGGGAGCTTGTCAGCCACAAGAACGCGCTGCGATTCCTCGGCCTGCAGAGTGGGTGACGTCCTTGGCGTAGGGCTTAGCCATTTTCCCGGCTTCGTCCACGCCGACAAAGAGATGGCCATGCGGGTCAAGCAGGTTATCTCCAGCGACAGAGTCCCAGCCGGCCTGAAGGACCCCGCCAACTGGCCCGAGCCCATGCGCCGCGAGTGGTCCACCGACGAGGGCGCCGCCTTTGCCGGCGAGCACCGCCGCCAGTTCCTCGAGGGCGCTCGCAAGATTCGCCAAACGATCGACGATTTCAAGCCCGATGCCGTCGTGATCTTTGGCGACGACCAGTACGAGAACCTGCGCGAGGACATGATCCCGCCCTTCTGTGTCTACATCCTGCCCAACTTCGAGCTGCGTCCGTTCGCCGCCTGGCTGCGTTCGGGCGAGTTTCAGCCCAACATCTGGAACGAGCCGCGCGACAAAGTCTTCGCCTTCGACGGCCATCCCCAGATCGGCCGCTTCCTGGCCAAGGCCGCCATGCAGGCCGAGTTCGACATGAGCTACGCCTACAAGCTGCGCTACCCGGACACCGAAGGCCTGGGCCATGCCTTCAACTTCACCATGGTCTACCTCGACTACGACCGCGAGGGCTGGACGCACCCTATCGTGCCCGTGGCCATCAACGCCTACGGCTCCGGCATCATCCGCAACCGCGGCCTGGTGGGCCACCTGTTCGACAACAGCGACGCGGACGCGGACCCGCCCGCCCCGTCACCCAAGCGCTGCTTCGATCTCGGCGCCGCGCTGGCCCGAGCGCTGAAAGCCAGTCCCTGGCGGGCCGTCCTGGTGGGCACTTCCAGCTGGTCGCATGCCTTCCTGACGGAGAAGAACCACTATGTCTACCCCGACGTCGAAAGCGACCGCCGCCGTTTCCAGGCCCTGCAGGCCGGCGACTACCTAGCCTGGCGCGACCTCCCGCTCGCGGAGCTGGAACAGGCCGGCGAGCACGAGCTCCTCAACTGGATGCCACTCGTTGGGGCTATGCACGAGCTGGGCCAAAAGCCCAGCTACTGCCGGTTCCTCGAGACCTACACCATGAACTCATGTAAATGCAGCGCGATCTTCCCGCCGAACTGAGCGGTTTAGTACCCATCCAGGTATGCGCCGTCGTAGGCCTTGAGGTTGGCCGGGCGGTAGTCTCGACAAAAGTGCTGCCGGGTTTTGGCCGACTCAGCCACCTTTTCATTAGTCTTCATCGGCGTACCCTTCCGCGGGTCTTTGCGCTTACCTTCGATCTGTCGCCAGACTTTCCCAAGCCATTTGTACGGACATTTGAATGAGTCGTGCAGGTAGCCACACGGGTCGTCCGGAAGACCCATCTTAGGCTCGCCCAGCCGGAACACGAGCTCGCATTCTTTGGCTTTGTCGACCATCCACCTGAGAGCCAAATCGGACAGCTGATGCTGGATGTATCCACCACCGACGTCCTTATGTACCCCCGGAAACCACACTTGTTCCAGCCGTTGGCTCTTAGGGGCGTCGTCCTGCTTGTTCCACAGGGCCGGTTGAAATGGCTTCCGGTGCTCGTCTATCGCCAGAGCCTGGAAGGCGTTCTTGACGTGGCTGCTCAGGTCCAAGTCATGGAAGCTCCAATGCTTAGACAAGAAGCGAAGTGTTGTTGGGATGCCCAGCGAGCCGACGGTATCCCACACCCCGATGAACTTGATGAGGGGCTCGTGCGAGAAGCAAGTCCGGAACAGCGCGGACTCGCGCGTCTTCGGGTGTGAGGCCTCTGAGCGGTCGCGGTAGAGGACGTACGCGTCGTCCAACCTGGACTCGCAGCACCACTTCAGCAATCCCGAGTTCCTGATGAAACCGGCCACGCTCCTCACCGTGTAAGCGCCGCGGCTGAAGCCAAACAGATACAGCTCATCGCCAGGCTCATAGTTCTGAGCGATGAACATGTACGCTTCTTTGACCTTCGACGACAGGCCCCAGCCCGTCGCGCCACCGAGCACGTGATCCCAGGCGCGGGTGCCCACGCCGGTGTCGTAGAACACCAGCTGATCGCAGCCGTGGCCCTCGTCCCGGCGGGCAATGGACTCGGCCACAAGCGTGACGTTCGTCGGAGCGACTTTTTCGGCTGGGTTGGTTGCCTTGGGATTGACTTCGCGCTCGTCCGGTGTGTTCCAGGTGCCGTCGCAGCAAACGACGATGCGTTTAGCCACAGTTGGGCACCGAGCCCGGGACGCAGGGGATATGGAGGACAAAGTGGCCGAGGAGAGCGCCCAACACCAAGACCAACCCGGCGGAATAGAGCGGATACTGCTTGGCCCAGTTCCGCAGCAGGTAGGCCAATGGTGGCTGCAGATATATCTCGAGCAGGATGTCTACGATGCCCGCCCCGCCGATGACGATGAAAACGAACACGATGACGGCTGTCACTCCCGCCATCTAAGCCCTCACGCGCGGTACAACAGCCAGTGTCCCAACAAGAACGACACAATGCCCGCCACGATCGTGGAGCGGACCGGTGCGACCTGGATGGCGTGGCGAACGTAGGTGGTGATGGGATGCAGGTCAGAGGTGCCCGGATCCAGGATCGCGTGGGTGCCAATCGTCTCGTAGATCAGCGCCGCCGTCATGAACAGGAAGAAGGCGATCAGGGCGCCCTGGATGATCAGAGCCGTGTGCAGCGACATGGTCCCGGTAGCCGGACTGACGAGCGGGTTCAAGTGCGGCCGGGTCGGCGTCTTGATTGGGCCTGGCAGGCTGTCGCAAAATGAACTCAGCGGTCGGACCGGCGTCGACGAGCAC
>DAIUFO010000018.1:0-20633 GCA_036844545.1 Chloroflexota bacterium | reverse complement strand
GACGGCGAGTCCTACGCGGACGGCGAGTCCTACGCGGACGGCGGGCTTGCCGCGGCTACGAGGCGCTGTGCGACCTCGGGCGCCCCGCCGAAGTGCAGGTGGACGTAGCTCGCCAGCACCTTGCCTGAGACGAAGCCTTCGGGGCGCGTTTGCCCGCGGTACTCTAGCTCGTAGGGCGCCGTTTCGGGGGGAAATGGCCGGTCTAACCGCGACCAGTGGAACTCGTGCCCCCGCAGGCAGGCGCCAGCGGGCGCCAGGAAGGTGTCCCGCGTGAGCCGGCACTCGACGTACCCGATCATCACGCGTTCGGCCTGCATCTCGGACCAAGCCGGAATGAGCCCGACCATCCGGCGGCCGTCGATCCCCTGGCTCAGGTACATGAGCCCGCCGCACTCGGCATAGATCGGCCCGGGAAAGGCGCGCACCGCCCGCAGCATTGGCTCGTTGTCAGCCAATTGCCCGGCGAACACCTCCGGAAAGCCGCCCCCCAGGTACAGCGCGCCCGCGCCCTCGGGCAAGCTGCCGTCGCGCAGCGGGCTGAAGGCCACGACCTCAGCGCCGCACTCCCGGAGGATGTCCAGGTTGTCCTGATAGTAGAAGCCGAAAGCTTCGTCCATCGCGACGCCAATCACGCAGCTGCGCTTCGTGGTGGTCCACGCTGGCGGATGGTCCGTCGAGAACGATGGCACTTCCGATGCAATAGCGATCAATCGTTGAAGGTCCAAGTGCTCTTCCGCGAGCGCCGCCAGTCGCTCCAGCGGCGCTGCCTGCTCCAGAGCCGGCACCAAGCCCAGGTGCCGCTCCGGCAGGTGGATTGCGGCATCTTTCGGAAACCAGCCCAGCACCGGCAGGCCGGTGCGCCGCTCGATGGGCTCTTTGGCCAGCGCGAAATGGCCAGGCGAGGCCACATTGTTCAGGATCACTCCCGCCAGCCGCAGCCGCGGATCGTAGGCTTGGTAGCCCAGCGCCATGGCGGCGGCGCTCTGCGCCGTCTTGGCGGCGTCGATCACCAGCAGGACAGGGCAGTCCAGCAGCCGGGCCAGCTCGGCCGTGCTGGCGCTGTCGTCCTCGGCCGAGCGGCCGTCGTACAAGCCCATCACACCCTCAATCACCGCCAAGTCCGCGCCGGCGCAGGCTCGCGCGAACAGCGCCCGCAACGTGTCCGGAGGCACGAGCCAGGTGTCCAGGTTGCGGCAGGGGCGTCCGGCGGCGGCGCTGTGATACGACGGATCGATGTAATCCGGCCCGGCCTTGAAGGGCTGCACGCGCCGGCCGCGGCGCGTCAGCGCGGCGATGATGGCCATCGTGATCGTCGTCTTACCCACGCCGCTCGACGTGCCGGCGATAAGAATCCGGGCTATTTCTTTGACACCGTCAGCGCCTGCCTTCTATGCTGCCATCTGGGAATGCGCAACGCGGTCGGCCTGAGCCTGGTCGTGCACCTCGCGCTCGTGGGGGGGTTGGCGGGGGCATACACAGCAGTGGGCCACGTTTGGCTGATCTTAATCGCCCTGGGTGTGGCGCTGGATGGCGGCATCCTCGTCTACCTCGGCCGCCGCTGGGCGCGGGACAACGACACGTCCACCGCCGCTCTTCGCCTCCAGGCGCGGTTCCTCCAAGAGAAGCTCCGCGAGCTGACCACCCTGCACGACATTGCCCAGGGCTTCACCCAATTGGAGAGCCCTCGGGCAAGCTATCGCTATCTGATCGAGAAACTGGCGGATCTGCTCCACCTGCGCCGCTGCGCCCTGTTCATGCTTGACGAGGAAAGCCTCGAGCTGGTCCCTCACGAGCCAACCTACGGCATCTCTGCCGAGGAGGTGCAAGGCCTCCGGATCCCGATCTCGCAGGACGAGCTGAGCCAGCGCTTCTGGCAGTCCCGCGAGCCGGTCTACTACAACGACGTCAACGTCGCCGCCGACTTCGACGCGGCCCAGATCCGCGAGTGGTTTGGCCATCTCCATCCCAAGTCGGTCATCGTCCAAACGGTGTGGGTGGGGCCAGCAGCCGGTTGGGATTATCTTCGGCTTCGAGAAGCGTGACGGTTCGGGCTTTGGCGCCGAGGACAGCCGGCTGATCGCCATCCTGGCCACGCAGGCGAGCGTGGCCATCAACAACTCGCGCCTGTTCGACCAGGTGCAGCTGGACCTGGACGTCAAGACCGCCCTGCTGCAGGAGATCAACCACCGCGTACGCAATAACCTGGCGTCGATAGTCGGCTTGCTGTCCATGGAGCTGATGCGGCCCGAGCCACGGCCGGCCAAGACCGTGCTGATGAACAGCATCAACCGCGTCAAGAGCATCGGCCAGGTGCACACCATGCTCAGCGAGGACAGCTTCGGCGCGGTCGACTTCCAATCTATCGCCGAGGCCATCGTGGGCTTCGTGACGTCCAGCTGGGGCGGTGGCCGCCAGGTGCGTGTGGAGGTAGCCGGCGACCCGATAGTGCTCGATCCCAAGCGGGCCAGCTCGCTGGCGCTGGTGGTGAACGAGCTGATCACGAACTCCTTGAAATACGCCTTCCCCGACCAGGACGAAGGCCTAGTGGAGATTCGCAGTCGCGTGCAGGATGGCGAAATCGCCGTCGTCGTTCGGGACAACGGCGTTGGGCTGCCGGCCGGGTTCGATCCCGAGCGGGCCGGCAGTCTGGGCCTGCGCATCATCCGCAACCTGGTGCGGACCGATCTCAAAGGCCGGTTCGGGATTCACAGCGAGGGCGGGACGGTGGCCAACATTGAATTTCCCGCGAACCCGCGGCAGGCGCTGGACTCGGAGCCCGCGCGGGTGGCGGCCTTGGCTTAAGCCGGCTCAGCAGTCTCTTATCTGAACTACACACCTTCTTAACGGGCAGTTCGCCTTTTCTCAACACGGCCTGGCTAGCGTGCACACATGGCAATCGCACGAGCCTACGCGCTTCCGGCGCGGCGTTCTCGCGCGCTGGCTTGGCCCTGGGCGTACGTTGCCGAATCCAACCGCGACGCGCGGCTGGACCTGCTGCGCGGCTTCTGTGTGTTCGCCATGATCGTCGACCACGTCGGCGGCGCTTCGTACGCCCATGCCGTTTCCGGAGGCGGGGAGTTCTTCGTATCGGCGGCCGAGGGCTTCGTATTCCTGTCCGGTTTCGTCATGGGGCTCGTATACAAGTCGATCGTGGACCAGCAGGGGCTGGAGGCGGGCGTGAAGAAAGCCCTGTTGCGCTCCTGGACGCTCTACAAGCTGACCGTCGGCTTGACCATCATCTTCGGCCTGCAATTGTTCTTTTATCACTACGACTTCGGGCCATTCAACGGCTGGCCGCGGTTCATCGCCGACGTCGTGACCTTGCGCCAGACCATCTATTTAGGCGACATCCCGCTGATCTACACGCTGCTCATGGCTGCCGGCGCAGGCGCCCTGTGGCTGCTTGCGACGGGCCGAACAGCTTGGCTGCTGGCCGCGTCGGCGATGCTGTGGCTGGCCTACCAGGTGAACCCGGATTGGGCCATCAACCTGCCGTGGACCATCACCAACAACACCATGTTCCATTTCGCGGCGTGGCAGGTGTACTTCCTGCCGGCGATGGCGCTGGGTTACCACCGCCGCCTGACAGCGCGCTGGCTTGCCGCTGTGCCCCGGGGGCCAGTGTTCCTGGCCGTCACGAGCATTTTCGGCCTGATGCTGTATCTGCACCTGTCGGGTGGCTCCCATCTGCCCGAGCTCTTCCAGCGTGACGATGTGCGCGAGCGGCTGGATGGCTGGTTTCAAAAAGGGGGAGCCGGGCCGCTGCGCCTCGTCGCCGCGATCTTCGTCTTCCAATTCGCGTACTTGTTCGTGACCTACTTTTGGCAGCCCATTCAGCGCTTCCTCGGATGGCTGCTGCTGCCGCTCGGTCAGAGCTCGCTCTACGCCTACGCCATGCACGTGCTGCTGCTGGGCTTGTTCTACGAGAGCTTCGACCGTCTGGCGGATCGGGCCGAATGGCCCAATACGGTGGCGCAGTTAGGTATCATGGTGATCGTTTGGTGTATGGTCAAGACCCGCTTCCTGTTCCGGTTCATCCCTCGCTGACGGAGCCCGAGCGAGCTACCATCGATGATGTGGCAGCCGCGGGTGCCCGCATCCTGGTGGTGGATGACGACGAGGCCACGGTCGATCTGGTGCGTCTCTACATGGAGCGCGACCAGTACCAGGTAAGCGTGGCCTATGACGGCCGCGCCGCGCTCGACCTGGCCAGCCGCCATACCTTCGACCTGGTCGTGCTGGACTGGATGCTGCCCGGGGTCGACGGAATTACCGTTTGCGAACAGCTGCGAGCCTCCTCCGACGTGCCTGTGATCATGCTCACAGCGCGCGTTCAAGAGTCGGACAAGCTGCTGGGATTGACCAGCGGCGCCGACGACTACCTGACCAAGCCCTTCAGCCCGCGCGAGCTCGCGGTGCGCGTTGGCGTCATCCTGCGGCGTGTGCGCGGCAGCCGCGCTGGCGAGGATGGCCAGCTCCAGGCCGGCCCGATCCACATCGACACCTTGCAGCACCAGGTCTGGGCGGACGGCGTGGAGGTGACGCTGACGCCAACCGAGTTCAAGCTGTTGTGGACGCTGGCTCGGGAGCCGCGGCGCGTGTTTTCGCGGGACCAACTCATCCAGCACGGCCTCGACAACGACACCGATGCCTTGCCCCGCACCATCGACGTCCACATCAACAACCTCCGGCGCAAGTTGAAGCAGGCTTGCGGCAAAGAGCCGATTGGCACAGTACACGGGGTGGGCTATCGCCTTGAAATTTGACTCCTTCCTGGCGCATCGGCCGGGCCTGCTGGGCCGCCTCTGGCTCAGGCTGCTGGTGGTGACCGTCACCCCCGTGCTGATCACCGTGGTGAGCGTGGCGCTGCTGGCCAACTTCGTCACGGTTGGTCAGTTCGAGACCTTCCTCACGCAGGATACGCAACAGCGCGACGATCGCCTTCAGATCGTGCTGGAGCGTTCCTACCAGGAACAAGGCGGCAGTTGGGCGGGCGCGGGTAACAGCGTGCAGCGCATGGCCGCGCTGATCGGCGAGCGGCTGGTGGTCGCCGACACCAGCGGCAAGGTTATCTCCGATTCAGCCGGCCAGATCGTGGACCAGCAGCAGGGCCGCAACTGGCGCCGTCCGGTGCCGCTGACAGTGAATGGCACACGCGTCGGCACCCTGTTCATCAATCCGACGCTGCCTGGGCGAGCCAGCAGTCTCAAGATCCAAGCGTTCCTCGAGGGCGTGAACCGCAGCCTCGTCATCGGCAGCGTGCTCGCGGTGGTGGCTGGGCTGCTGTTGACCGTACTGTTCTCGAATGGCCTGCGCAAGCAACTGGCCGTGGTGATCCGCGTCACACGCCAGATCGGCCGGGGCGAGCTCTCGCTTCGGATCCCTACGCCACATCAAGGCGATCTGGCAGACCTCGGCATGGCCATCAACCACATGGCCGATGACCTGGAGCGTCAGCTCAGGGCGCGGCAGCAGATGGTGGCCGACGTTGCCCACGAGCTGCGCACCCCATTGCAGAACATCAATGGCTACATCGAAGGTCTGCGCGATGGCGTCGTAGCGGCCGACGAGCGGACTTTGGGCGTGCTTTCGTCCGAGACGGCCCTCCTGCGACGGCTGGTGGATGACTTGCAGGACCTCTCGCTGGCCGACAGCGGCAGCCTTACGGTTGAGCTGGCGCCGGTGCGCGTCGACGAGCAGATTGCCGCTATCGTCGAGTCGATGCGGCCGCGGGCGGATGAGCTTGGGCTGGAGCTGGCCGGCGCGGCGCAGGCCGAGTTGCCCGCTGTCGAAGCCGACGAGCGGCGTCTGCGGCAGGTCATCGCCAACCTCGTGCAGAACGCCTTCGCCTATACGCCGGCCGGCGGCCGCGTGTGGATCAGTACGCGTCAGCTCCCCGGCGAAGTCGAGATCACTGTGTCCGACACGGGCACCGGCATCGCCCGGGAGGATCAGGAACGCGTGTTCGATCGCTTCTATCGCGTCGATCCGGCGCGGTCGCGTTCTACCGGAGGCTCAGGATTGGGCCTGACTATCGCCCGTGAGCTGATGCACGCCATGCATGGTGAGGCCGGCGTGCGCAGCCGGTTGAGCGAGGGCTCGCATTTCTGGCTGCGGCTGCCGCTGGCGCTCGAATCCGACAGGCAGCCGGTCCGCCCAGCGGCCAGCCCACGCAAGGTACCTCTGGGCCTGGCCTAGCACCCCAGAGGCGAACCGTGATATCCTCCGGCCCACGTGCCTCCACCTCCGTTCCCGAAACGCAGCGCGTCGAGACGCGTGAGCCGAGCCGTATGGCTGGCGCTGGCCGCTGCCCTGGTGTTGATGGCGCTCCCGGCCTGCACCTCCAAGACGGAGCTGCTGCGGCCGCCGGCCAGCGCTCCTAACCCGGCGCCGGGGCCCGTTGGGCCGCCGAAATACTTCCTGTATGTTCCACCCCAGCTGTCGTCGCCTGCAGCGGTGCGCGTGCTGCTGGTGCTGCACGGCATGGGTGGCAATGGGGCGGACCTGGCCAAGGCCTTCGTGCCGCTTGCGCAGGAGCACGCTTGGATCCTCGCGGCGCCCACCTTCGCCTATGGCGATTGGCAGAATCCCGGCCTGGTGCGAAGTGAGGACGTACGCCTGGTTCGCCAGCTGGCCGCTCTGCTGGACGACGTGCCGTGGCGGTCGGGGCAGGCGATCCGCCACCGGGTGTTTGTCGCCGGCTTCTCCCGGGGCGCGCAGCTGGCCGATCGCTTCGCTCTATTTCACCCGGAGCGGGTCGCAGCCGTGGCCTCGTTGTCGGCAGGAACGTACACCTTGCCGGAAGACTCCGCGGACATAGATGGCGATGGCGCCTTGGACGATCTGCCATTGCCCTTCGGCACCTCGGACATGACCCAATGGGTCGGCCACGCTTTGGACGTGGCTGGCCTGCGGCAGGTGCAGTTCCTGGTCGGTGTGGGCGGGGACGATACGAATCCTGGCGATCTGCCGCGGCAGTGGGATCCGCTGCTCGGCCGTACTCGCCTGGCGCGAGCTCAGACCTTTGCGCGAACGCTGGAGCGGATGCACGTCCCGGCCGAGCTTATGGTCTTTCCAGGCGCCAAGCACCAGTTAACGGCGGCCATGGCCTCGCGCGTAGGCGCGTTTCTGGAGAACCTCCAGCTCAGCTAGGCGGAAAGCGTCAGGCCGGTGTCGGCTTGATTGGCCTCCAGCGACTCGCGAACTATGCGGCTGATGCGTCGCTGGGTGAGCGCTACCGAGCCTACGAGGGCAGGATTATGGCAGCGCACGAGCTGCTCGTGGATGGCCGGGTGCAGGCCATAGCTGGACATGTCGTCGTCCGCCAGGATGCGGGTGTCGTCGCGTTGCGGCTCCATCGTATACTCCCTCCTCCGCAAAGGGCGCCTTTACTGTAGCGCTGCCAGCTTGCGCCAGCTGCTGCCGATTTGTGCCAGCCAAATCAGCCGCCGGCCATGGCCGGCACGATGGACAGCTCGTCGCCCGCCTTCAGCGTCGTGGCCGTGCCTTCGAGAAAGCGCACATCGTCGCCGTTGACGTAGATGTTGACAAAGCGGCGGATCTCGCCGCCCTCGTCTCGCAGCCTTTCGCCGATGCCCGGATATTTTGCTTCGAGCGCGTTGAGACAGTCGGCCACAGTGCCGGAAGCATCCAGGCTGACTGTCGTCTCGTTGTTGGTAAGCGTGCGCAATGTGCTTGGAATCAGGACTTTTACCGCCATTACCCCTCTATGACATCTCCTTCTATGGGATCGACCCGGACGCCGAGCGCCGTCACGGACGCCACGGCGCTGTCGATGGCCTCCTGGGCGCCATCCAGCTCCAACACCACCCAGCCCTTGTCCTTGGTAACGTTCGCTCGCCGGATATTGGTCACGATGTTGCATTTCATGCTCATGTTGTGGATCACCGGCTCCTTGATCAGGTCCGGTGGAAAGGTGAACTTGACCCGCGCTCGCGGCACTCAGGCCACGGCGGGCTGGCGCTCTCGCGCCGCCAAGGCGTCTTCAAATGAGTCCAGCGTCGGTCCCACGTGCATCGACGGCGAGAGGTGCTCCGCTACGGCCTCCTGCGTCTTCAGCCCGTTGCCGGTGATGTAGGCCACAGTCAGCTCATCCCGACGGACCTTGCCGCTGGCCACCAGCTTCTTGAGGCAGGCGATGGTCACCCCGCCCGCGGTCTCGGCGAAGATGCCCTCCGTTTGCGCCAGCAGCTTGATGCCGTCGACGATTTCCCGATCGGTCGCCACTTCGGCCGCGCCGTTGGACTGCTCGATGATCTTGAGGTTGTAGTAGCCGTCGGCCGGGTTGCCGATGGCCAGCGATTTAGCGATCGTGTCCGGAATGACCGGCCGGACATTGAACGTGTTGTTGAAATAGGCTGTCGCCACCGGCGAGCAGCCCAGCGCTTGGGCGACGGACATGCGCGGCAGGCGCTCGGGAATGAGGCCAACGGCGGCGAACTCCTGGAAGCCCTTCCATATCTTGCTGAACATCGAGCCGCTGGCCACCGGCACGACGACGTGGTCGGGCGCCCGCCAGTCGAGCTGCTCAGCCACCTCGTACGCCAGCGTCTTGCTGCCCTCGGCGTAGTAGGGCCGCATGTTGATGTTGACGAAGGCCCAACGGTGCCGGTCGGCCACTTCGCTGCACAGCCGGTTCACCTGGTCGTAATTGCCGTCGACGGCCACGAGCACGGGGTCGTAGATGGCGGCGCCGATAACCTTGCCGGCTTCCAGGTTGGCGGGGATGAAGATGTAGGACTTCACACCCGCCCGGGCCGCGTGCGCGGCCACGGCGCCTGCCAGGTTGCCGGTCGAGGCGCAGCTCAGGATGTCGAAGCCAAACTCGAGGGCCTTGGTCGCGGCCACGGACACGGGCCGGTCCTTGAACGAGTAGGTCGGGTTGACGCAGTCGTTCTTGAGGTACAGCTGCTCCAGGCCGAGCGCCTTGGCCAGGTTGTGGGCCTTGACCAGGGGCGTGAGCCCGGCGCCGATGTCAACCGGCTGATCCTCGGGCTGAACAGGCAGGAAGGCTTTGTAGCGCCACATGCTGCGCGGGCCTGCCGCGATCGCTTCGCGGCTCATCCGCTGCCGCACGACGTCGTAGTCGTACTCGACCTCGAGCGGGCCGAAACAGAACTCGCACACGTGCAGCGCCGTCTCCGGATACGGCCGGCCGCATTCCTTACATTTCAGACCGATGATGTGATTCGTCGTCGTTGTCCCCTCCAATAAAAAAGCCTCTCGCTATGGAGAGGCTTGACACTGAGTTACCTGTGCCTGCCTCTCATCTTGCGACCACAGGGTCGCCGGAATTAGCACCTAACCCTCGACGCACATCGGCGCCAAGGCGGTTGCTGGGCTTCATAGGGCCGTTTCCCTCCACCTCTCTTGATAAGAGCGCTGGGACGATATTCGATTGTTAAATGAACTGCAGCCGATTGTAACAGAGTAAGGGCCGGTCGCAGCGGATCCTGAATTTGTAGGCGGGCGTTTCGCTATACTCTGCCCGGAGTTCGGGTCAAGCTACTCAGGACAGAGGTGGCACTAAACGCACACACAGAAGCTGCCGTGAATTGACAGCCAGGCCGGTTGAGGCTGGCCGTGGCTGAGATCGTGCTGGTCCTGAACCAGAACTTCGAGCCTTTGAACGTCTGCTCCTGGCGGCGGGCGTTCGTGCTCGTGGCCCTGGCTAAGGCAGAAGTCCTGGAGTTCGGCCGGCACCCTATCCGCACGGCGGCCGCGGCCTATCCCAGGCCGTCGGTCATCCGCCTGATGCACCTCGTGCGCCGGCCCAGGTCCGTAGTCAAGCTGACGCGCCGCGAGATATTCGTGCGCGACAGTTACACCTGTCAGTATTGCGGCCAGCACTCGCGCGATCTCACGGTCGATCATGTGGTGCCCAAGCATCGCGGCGGCCACCACTCGTGGGACAACCTCGTCAGCGCCTGCAAGACCTGCAACCATCGCAAAGGTGGCCGGACACCGGAAGAAGCGCGCATGAAGCTGCTGAAGCCGGCTCGCACCCCGCGGGTGCCCTACCACTACGGCATCTACCAGCGCGCCAACGGCGCTATCGACCAAGGCTGGCTCAAGTTCATCCCTGGCCTGGCGGAGCTCGCCCGCCCGCCTGAAGAGAAGGCGTCCTAACCCGGCAGCTGGTATTGGTAGAGGCGGTTGCCGCTCAGGACGGCCATCTGATGGGCCGGCTGATCCGGCCAGATGCTCGCGGCTGGGTTGGGCAGGCTTAAGCTGAACTGCCGGATGTAGCGGCCGTCCTTGCCGATTTCGAACACGCGGTTGCCGGCGGCGTTGAGCACGTACAGCGATCTGAAGCCGGCTTGCGTGGCGATCTGGCTGGCCTTGCCCAGCGGCTGTGACAGGCCGCTGACGGTCAGGGGCTGGCCGGCCCCCGCCTCCAGCTTGAGGATTTGGCCGTCAGCGGTCACCACCCAGATCGCGCCGTCAATCGCCACGCTTACGGCCTGGTGCAGCAGATCGGGATTGTCCTTCTCGAAGAACCGCGTGGGCGCATCGGTGAAGATGCCGTCGCGCGAGGCGTAGCGGAAGACATTGCCTAGTGCGGCATCCAGGACGTACAGGTTGGGCCCGTACGCGGACATGGCCGTGGCGTCCTTCCAGGTCTCCGCCGATTTGAGGCCGATCTGCTCCAGCTTTGGTTTGCTGGACGACCAGCTCCACAGCGTGCGGTTGCTGTCGAGCACCAGCGCGCCGTTATCCCGAACCGTCAGCAGCTTGGGTACGCCGAGCTGGTTCGTCCCTGCCTTGTCTCCCCTCGAGGCGGCGATGCTGGGCTGGCTGCTCTGCCGTACCAGCTGCAGCAGACGTTGGCCGCCACCGTCCAACCCGTAGAACGCCGAGCTGTCGGCCGCGATGACGGTCATGTTGACGTCCTTGGCCATGCCGCCGAAGTTCGCCGGGACCGCCGGCTCCGGCAGGGCGACGATACTGTCCATCCGATCCACGTCGTCCTGCATGTTCTTGCGGATGGCGGCGACACTGGGTTGGTTCGGCTGCAGGGTGGCGGCCTGGTCGAGGAGGGCCTGGGCGCGGCGGACGAGGCCCTGGGCCTCGTTGCGGTCGGCATCGATGCGGGCCTGGCTCTCGAGCTGGCCCGCCGCCGTGACCAGTGAGTCGAACCGCTGCTGGATCTGGCGAGCCTGCTGCCCTCTGATGGTGCGGGTGGCGCCCAGGAACACCAGCACCACGAACACCGCCGCCAGGGCCGGCACCAGCAGCTGGCGTTTGCCGGCGAAGTCGAACGCGGCGGCGCCGTTGGCCACTCGAGCCAAGCCGTTGCCGAGTCGCTCGCGGGTACGCGCCACCACCGGCCGGAACCGGCCGGCCGCGCTTGCCCAACGCGGCTGTGCCGCGGCCGCGCGCCCGGCCCGGTCGCCGGCCAGCGTTCGCCAGCCCAATGACAGCGAGTGGCCACTCAGTTCCTCGCCCACCGCGGTGGGCGAGGGAGAGGTTCGGTCGGGCCAGCCTAGAGCCGTCACTGATGGGCCGGCAGCCCCCTTGACACTGATTCGCTTGGCCTGTGACTCCCGTCGCCAGGCGCCGGGTTGCGTCCGAGCCGGCCATAGAACGTCGTCGTCGAGCTCGTCGTCCTGGCTGAATTCAGTGGGGACGCGACGTGGCGTTGCCTGCGCGCGGTCCACGGCCTCCAGCAGCCAGTCGCGCGCAGTGCTGAAGATGGAGCCGATGGGCGGCATCTCCAGCTTCAGCGCCGGCCGAGGAATGCCGTCCAACACAATCGGCCCGGACAGCGGCGAATCGGCCCGCGGCTCCTCCAGCGAGCCGGACACTTCGACCACCAAGGCGATGCCTGCCTCCACGCCGCGCTGGATAGCCAGCTGCTTGAGGCGCTCCGCGCCGGTGGCCGCTTCCTCGTAGGCCAGCGCCAGCCGGACGTCGTCTTCCGTCAGCATCCGCGCCAGGCCGGACGATACGAGTACCAGGGCGTCTCCGGGCACGATGCCGGCGTCGTACACGAGGATGTCCGGCTCGTGCGCGCCACCAACCCCGGCGAACATCTCGGCGCGCAGGTCGTCCCTCATCCAAATGCCCCGGCCCACTTCGTCGCTCTGGGGCACGCTGAGCGCCAGCCCTTGGTGCACTACGAACACCTGCGACGGCGGCACGACGACCAATTGGACCCGGTTGTCCACTAATGCCGCGGCGCAAAACCCGATGCCTGAGCTGCCGTGCGGCATGATGTCCAAACCCTCGACGCCGAGCCGGCGGTGCGCCACGCGCAGACCGTCGACGATGGCGTCGCAGACTTCCTTGCGCGGGCTGGCCAGCGCTTCGTTGGCTACGGTTTCCAACACCAGCTTGCCGCGGCGCAGCGGCTCGGAGCGGCCTTCGGCGGCGATGCCTGCCGGCACGGCTGCCGACATCCGGAGGCCCTCAGGCTCGGCCAGCGCGAAGATTAGGGGCTGACCGCGGATATCGACGGTGGCCAGGAGATCGGCCCCCTGTTGGGGGTCGAGATGGCCAACTATCAGGCGGGCGCTGACGGCGCGGAGGGTCGGCCTCATCTGGAAGTTCGGTCGCGAAGTCGCGCGCGGGAATTCATATCGGCGGGTTCCCGGAAAGGTCCGGTGGCCGCGCTAGCCTTCGCGACCAAACTTCCACTACCAGGCTGCATTGTAGAACATCTGAACTATCACCACCAACAAAAAGGGTGGAGGCCACACCTCCACCCTTGATAAACGAGCGTTCAGCTCAAATGTGGCGAGATCTTGGAAAGCAGCCGATCTTTCGGGCTGAAACCGACCATCCGCTCCACGGGCTGGCCGTCTTTGAACAGGATCAGCGTGGGGATGCTGCTCACGTTGAACTGCATGGCCGTGTTCTGGTTGGCGTCCACATCCAGCTTCAGGACCTTGAGCTTGCCCGAGTTCTCGGTCGCAATCTCCTCCACCACGGGCGCCACCATGCGGCACGGCTGGCACCAGGATGCCCAGAAATCCACCAGCACCGGTTCGGTCGATTGCAGCACGTCCTGCTGGAAGCTGCTGTCCGTCACTGCTGTTGCGCTGCTCATGTCTACCTATCTATCTCCTCAGAAGGAACTTCGTTCACTATAGCACATACCCCTTGGGGGTATCAGGGTACATCTTGAAAGAGAGGCGTGGAAAGATAGCGCTCGCCCGTGGAGGGCGCTATGGTCACGATCAGCTTACCCCGATTCTCCGGCCGGTCCCCGACCCGCAGTGACGCCAGCACGTTGGCGCCGGTGGAGATGCCCACCAGCAGACCCTCTTCCCGCAGCAAGCGGCGGGCCATGGCGATGGCGTCGTCGCCGCGCACCGTGACGATCTCGTCCACGACGTCCAAGTTCAGGACCTTGGGCTTGAAGCCGGCGCCGAGCCCTTGGATCTTGTGCGGATGGGGCTGCCCGCCGCTCAGCACGGCGCACTCCTCCGGCTCCACGGCCACCGTATGGAAGCTGGGCTTGCGCGGCTTGAGCGCTTCCCCTACGCCGGTAATGGTGCCGCCAGTGCCGACGCCCGCCACCAGGATGTCCACCTCGCCCTGTGTGTCGCGCCAGATCTCCTCCGCGGTGGTCTCTCGATGGATGCGCGGGTTGGCTGGGTTCTCGAACTGCTGGGGCGTCCACGAGTGTGGGGCCGACGCGGCGATCCGCTCGGCCGCGGCCATGGCCGCCTCCATGCCATCGGCTACCGGGGTCAGCACCAGTTCCGCCCCAAAGCCTCGCAGCAGGTTGCGGCGCTCGAGGCTCATGTTCTCGGGCATGCACAGCGTCAGCTTGTAGCCGTGCGCCGCGGCCATGAAGGCCAGGCCGATGCCGGTGTTGCCGCTGGTGGCCTCCACAATGAGGGTGTCGGGTGTGAGCAGGCCATGCTCCTCGGCGTCGCGGATCATGCTGGCGGCGATGCGGTCTTTCACACTGCCGGCGGGGTTGTTGCACTCCATTTTGACCAGGATGGTGGCGTCGATGCCTGCCGCCACGCGATTGAGCCGGACGAGCTTGGTGTTGCCGATGAGGCCGCTAACGTCGCCGGCGGCGTGCGCTTGTTTCAGATGTAGTACATGGCCGGGCGGCTGACCGCGGCCTGCTTCTGGGCCAAATCGCCAATCGTCACTGAGGCCAGCAACTGGGACACTGAAGACTGCACTTCGGCCCACAGGTCCTGGATGGCGCACGCCCCAGAAAACGAGCAGCGGGGGTTGTCCTCCAGGCAGTCGATTGGCTGCAGCGGCCCCTCCAGCGCTTCGAATACCTCACCCACGCTGATGCTGGCCGGGTTGCGGGCCAAGGCATGGCCGCCCTGCGGCCCGCGGACACTGGCCACCAGCCCGGCTTTGCGCAAAGCGGTCAGCAGTTGATCTAAATAGGGCGCGGGAATGTTCCAGCGCTCGGCGATGTCGGCGCTCTGCTTGGTGCCGCTGCCATACGTGTCGGCAAGCTCAATCAGGGCGCGGACCGCGTAGTCCACTTTCATCGGAATGCGCATTGTTTATCGACTTAGTCAACAATATCGTCCGGCCCTTAACCAGTCAATCGGCAAAATAGGCCCAGGAGGAACGGATCCGATGGCAGTTGTCCTAAAAGGTGCAAGAGTCCTCGATCCTGCAGAGCAGCTCGACCAAGTGCTGGACGTCCGCATCGCCGGCGGCGTGATCCAGGAGCTTGGCCCGAGCCTACCCACCGAGGGCGCGGAAGCCCGGAATTGCGCCGGCATGGTGGTCACTCCGGGCCTGATCGACGGCCATGTGCACGTGTACGAGGACGTGGGCTTCACCGGCATCGATCCAGACGTCCTGGGTGTGGGCGCGGCCGTCACCACGGTCGTAGACGCGGGGTCCGCGGGCGCCGCCTCGTTCGCCGGCTTGCGGCGGTACGTCATGTCCCGGGCGAAGACGAACGTCCTGGCCTTCCTGTACGTCGCTGCCAATAAGATGGGCATGGGCGCGCACGAGTACGGCTCGCCCCGCGCCATCTATGAGGACGCTATCGAGCGCGTCGTCGAGCAAAACCGGGACAAGATCGTGGGCATCAAGCTCCGGGCCAATGTGTGGCACGGCGATGCGGCGATGCATCCGCTGCGCCGAGCGCGGGCGATTGCCGAACGGCTCGGTCTGCCGCTGATGGTTCACATCGGCCATCGCCCGGAGGATGGCGAGGGCGAGGCCGCATCCATCCGCGAGGTCGTCCAGACCCTCCGGCCGGGAGACATCGTGACCCACCTGTTCACCGCTCACCCGGGCGGCTTGCTCGACGCTGACGGACGGTTGCAGCCGCACGTTCGTGAGGCCTACGCGGCCGGCTTGCGCTTCGACCTGGGACACGGCCTCTACAACATGAGCTTCGATACCGCCGCTCGCGTGCTCGACCAAGGCATCCAGCCGCACGCCATCTCGACCGACGGCCACAAGGCAGCTCGCCAGCGGCTGGTGTATGACCTGCCCACCACCATGGCCAAGATGCTGGGCCTGGGCTTCACGCTGAGCCAAGTCGTCAACAAGGCGACCTATGAGACGGCCCGCTCGCTGCGGCGGCCGGAGCTGGTGCCCGGCATCGCCGCCGGCCGTCCGGCGCTGCTTTCTGTGCTTCAGCTCAAGGAGGAGGAATGGCAGGCGGAGGACTCCACCGGCAAGAAGATGGCGACGTGGCAGCAGCTGGTGCCCGTCATGACAGTTCGAGGGTCGGAGATATTCGAAGCGCAGCCGGCCGAACGCGGCGACTAAGCGCTCTCGAGCCCGGCTACGGTCCGGACGAACAGCTCCACGCCGTCCTGGCCGGTCTCGACGCAGTCTTGCCCCAGGAGGGTGATCTCGCGGCCGCACGGTGTGAAGCCGACGAGTATTTGGCCGTCCGGCTCAATCGAGGCGGCGGCCAGCACCTCGGCCCATTCGCGAACGGTCAGGCCGGCTGCGCCCGACGCGGCCTGGACGATCCTGCGCAGGCTGTCTCGTTGGTCGTCCGGCAGGTCGAAGAAGGTACAGCCCCAGCGGTAGGCGCCGGCGCTTCCGTTCCAATGGACCACACGCAAGCGCGGACTGCAGGCCATGCTGTGCACGTTGAAATGGAGCTGGTACTCGTGCCTCGGGTCCGGCGGCGAGTCGACCTGGAAACGAACGCCGCTCGGACTCAGGTCCAAGATGATGGCGGGAGTTTCGTCGTCATCCAACCGCATGGCGCCCATCAGCGATACTGGAGCACGGGTGTCGGATCGCCGTTCCGTGACCTGCATGACATCCCCTCGCGTAGGCCAGCTGCCGTCGCACAGCGGCCTCGAAATTGGCTCACAGAGTAACACGAGAAGGATGGGCGAGACAGTTGGGTGATGAAAAAGTACTGAGCGGCATTCGAGCCGTCCTGCTGGACCTGGACGGTGTCATGTACCGAGGAGTGCAGTTGTGCCATGGCGCCGCCGAGTTCGTGCGCTTCGCTCGGGCGCGCAATATACGGACATTCTTCCTGAGCAACAACTCCCGCTCGGGCCCGGAAGTGGTGGCCCGCAAGCTTACGGGGCTGGACGTCGCCACGCCGGCGGAGGAGGTCATCACCGCGGCCGAGCTGGCGGTGGAGCACCTGGCTGGGCTACGCCGGAAGGGCAGCGTGGCCGTCATTGGCTCGGATTGGCTCGCGGAGCAGCTGCAGGCGGCGGGTTGGTCTCTGGCCGGCGCCGAGGCGGACTGCGTGCTCGTGGGTTTGGACCATCAGTTCAGCTACGCCAAGCTGCGCCTGGGCGTCGATGCGCTGCTCGGCGGCGCCCGCTTCGTAGCCGCCAATCGCGATCCCGTGAATCCTATAGAAGAAACGCTGGAGCCGGGCTGCGGCGCACTCGTGGCCGCGCTCGAGACTGCCACCGGACGGCGCGCCAGTTGTATTGGCAAGCCCAGCCTGCGCATCCTGCACAAAGCCCTGGCTCGGCTTCAGCTGCGGCCGGCCCAGACGCTGATGGTAGGTGATTCGTTGGTCAGCGACATGGCGCTGGCCCGCCGCGGCGGGACGCATTCGGCACTGCTGCTGTCCGGACAGACCAACGCCGAGATGGCCTGCCGGCTGCCGGCCGCCCGTCGACCCGATCTCGTCCTCGAAGATTTGGCGGAGCTCCAGGCGCTGTGGCAGCGTGACACAAATTGATATAACTTGGCGCTGTTTTCCATAAATATGCACCAGCTGTGGCGATTTAGTACTAGTGGGCGCTGCCACACCCCCGGGTAGTGCCATAGTGGCCGTAGGTGATCGACCACAGAGCCCGGCGCAACAGAGCCAAGATCGGCGTCCTGTTAGCCGACGACCAAGTCATGTTCCGGGAGGGGCTCCGTAAGCTGCTCCAGGCCGGCGGGCAGGTCGATGTGCTGGGCACCGCCGGCGATGGGCGGCAGGCCCTGGACATGGTGCGCGAGCTCAAGCCTCAGGTGGCCGTGCTCGAAACGGCTCTGCCGCTGCTCAACGGCCTGGAGGTTACCCGCCTCCTCCAGCGCGATCACTCCGCGGTGAGAGTAATCCTGTTGTCTGGTTCTAACGACGTGGATTTCGCGCCGCGGGCGCTGCGGGCTGGGGCCGCCGGCTTGCTGCTCAAGCGCGCGGACGTGATCGAGCTCACGCTGGCCATTCGCGTCGTGGCTCGAGGAGACACCTATTTCAGCTCCTCGATTTCCGGCAGCATCCTATCCAGCTACATCCGGATGATGGATGCCGGCGAAGAGCACGGCCTGACCGATCGCGAGCGCGAAGTCCTGCAGTTGATCGCCGAGGGCTACGGCAACCAGGAGATAGCCGCGGCCTGCTGCATCAGCGTCAAGACGGTTGAGGCGCACAAGACCAACATCATGAAAAAGCTGTCCTTGACCACACGCAATGAGCTGCTGATGTACGCGGTTCGCAACGGAATGGCCGAGGCCGCGGCCGAATAAGGGACTACGTGCGTCGATCTAGGGGGAAATCCCAATGAAGCTCTAGACCGGAAGCCCTAGACTCGGCTCTGTACAAAGTTGACACAAGTACGTGAAATCTGTGACTGATAGCTCACAAGCCAAGGAGGATCTGATGGCGACGAACCAGCTCATGACCATCAAGGAAGTGGCTGACTTCCTGCGCATCTCGACCATCTCCGCCTATTCGTGGGTGCGCGATGGGAAGCTGCCCGCCATCCGCATCGGCAAAGAATGGCGCGTGCGCTCACGCGACCTCGACGAGTGGCTGGAAGTGCGCAGCACCGCCCGGCACATGACGCTGGATTGATGATCCCCAAGAAGCGCCTGCTCATCGCCGACGACCACGGCCTCATGCGTGAGGTCATGGCCTGTTTCCTGGAGGCGGCGCCCGGTCTCGAAGTTGTGGCTGAGGCGGAGGACGGTCGTGAGGCCGTAGCCCTGGCCGAACAGCACCAGCCCGACGTTGTGCTCATGGATCTCAGCATGCCCAATATGAACGGCCTCGAGGCCACGCGGCAGATCTCCAGCAAGGCGGCCAACAGCAAGGTGCTGGTGATCACCGCCAGCCGCAACGAGAGCCTGCTGCAGCAGTTGCTGGAAGCCGGCGCGGCCGGCTTCGTGCTCAAGACTGGCGACACCGACGAGCTGCTGACGGCTGTTCGGACCGTGCTGCAGGGCAAGCGCTACATCAGCCAGGGCCTAACCTCGCATGCGCTGTCTGGCGGCAAGCCGCAAACCACCCGGTTGGAAAGCCTCACGGCGCGCGAACGAGAAGTGCTGCAGCTCATCGGCGAAGGGCGCACCAACCGTGACATCGCCGGCCAGCTCTGCCTCAGCGTCAAGACGGTCGAGGTCCACCGCGGCCGCATCGCCGACAAGCTCGGCGTGCGTGGCCGCTCGCTGCTGGTCAAGTACTCGATCAGCTCGGGGTTGGCCTGCGCATGATCTCGGTAACGCGCCTCGACGGCAGCGAGTTCGTGATCAACGCCGACCTCATCGAGACTGTTGAGGCAACGCCGGACACGGTCATTACCTTTGCCCACGACAAGAAGGTAGTGGTCCGCGAGAGCCCCGACGAGATCATCGACCGGGTCGTCCTTTTCCGGCACCGGGTCTACGTCGATCCGGCGGCGTTGCTGTCGTCGCCGTCCGACCGCCCCCCTGTGGACCAAATGAGCCACTTGCACAAAGGAACCGGCGCCCACACCAACCGCCTGCGGGTGGTGCCGAGCGACCAGACGGAATCTTAGGAACCTAGGAGCACACCATGGACATGAGCACCGTTCTCGGCCTGGTTTTTGCCACACTGGCCCTGCTGATACCGATGTTCGGCGGCAGCGTACTTGACGCGCTGCCCAAGCTTGGGCAGTACATCACCGCCGAGCCGGTCATCATCATCGGTTTGGGTACCATCGGCGCTGGCCTTATCAGCCAGCCGATGGAAGCGATGAAGGGCCTGCTGTCGACCTTCAAGATTGCGCTGCACAAGGTGCCGCACGCCAGTGGCGAGCAGATTGCCAAGATCGTGCAGCTGGCCGAGAAGGCGCGCCGCGAAGGCCTGCTGTCGCTCGAGGAAGACATCGCCTCGCTGAATGACCCCTTCCTGCAGAAGGGCATGCAGCTGGTAATCGACGGCACCGACCCCGAGCTGGTGCGCCAGGTTCTGGAGATCGACCTGAGCCTCATGGAGCGGCGCCACGAGACCGGCTTCAGCGCCTGGGAGGGCATGGGAGGCTTCGCCCCTACCTTCGGCATCATGGGCACCGTGCTGGGCCTGGTGAAGGTGCTCAGCAACCTGTCCGACCCCGGCGCCCTCGGCCCGGCTATCTCGACCGCTTTCCTCGCGACCTTCTATGGCATCTCGTCGGCCAACGTGTTCTGGCTGCCGGTCGCGAGCAAGCTGCGTAAGAAGAGTGAAGAGGAAGTCCTCTTCCGCCAGGTCATGCTGGATGGCATCCTGTCCATCCAGGCCGGCGACAACCCGCGCATCATCCAGGAGAAGCTGACCGGCTTCCTGTCCCCCAAGGAGCGCGCCGCGGCCGAGGCCGGCGAGCCGGTCGACGTGCTGGTCAATGACCGGCTCATCGCCACCGGCGAAGTCGTCGTCGCGGACGACAACTTCGGCGTACGTATCACCGACATCGTCAATCCAGCCAAGAGGCTGTCGAGCCGCTAGGAGCCGTTAGTCCTTTGAAGAGCTTCGCCAACAACCGCCTGCTGTTCGCCGTTCTGGGCGTGGCATTTGTCGCCATGCTCGGTTTCGGCGCGGTCAGCTCGCAAATGTCGGCTTCGCCCCCCGCCGCCGCAGGCCAACCCGCCGCCAGCGTGCAGGCGACCGCCGTCCCCGGCGGCGAAGCTCCGGCCTCCAGCCCCGCTAAGCCCTACCTCGCTGACTACCAGGATCCGCAGCCGCAGTCCGAGCCCAATTCCGCGCTGACGGTTCTGGGCCTGGTCGTCAAGCTGGGCCTCGTCATCGGTCTCATCTATCTGATTACCCTGGGACTACGTTACTTCGGCAATCGCGGCCGAAAGGTCTTCCTCGGCAACAACTCCATCAACGTGCTGGAGAAGACCGCCCTGGCTCAAAACCGCGAGCTGTACTTGGTGGACGTCGTCACAGGATTTCGAACGATGTCAATAAGCATCAACACCAACATCAACGCCTTCGATGCTCAGCGAAACCTGAACAACGT
>DAIUFO010000017.1:13717-20883 GCA_036844545.1 Chloroflexota bacterium | reverse complement strand
TTGAGCTCGGCCATGGCGCCGGCGAGGCAGAACCAGTTCAGCATCTCGTGCTGGCCGCTGTCTTCGACGGCTGCGAGAGGGCGGCTGCGCCAGGGTTGGTAGTCGCCCTTAACGAGGGCCTCGAACAGGGCGCGGTCGGCTTCGAGATCGGGGTAGAGGTAGTGGTGCTTGGGCGTGAGGAAGGCGTGCGACCAGCTCGCCGAGGCGATGAGCGCCACGCGATAGGGGCTGGCGGCGAGCACCCGGGCGCAGGCGGCGCCGAGGTCGAAGCAGCGCGTAGGCGTGGGCGATGGCGGGTCCAAGACGTCGTCCGTCCAGGGGTCGGCCAGGCTGCGCATGTAACCGTGGGCGGAGATCGTCAGCCGGCCAAGGCAGTTGACTGAGAAGGGCAGGATGGGATGCTGGAAGCCCTTCCGGTCCCAATCGAGATACATGACGGTGTTGATGAAGGCATGACCCAGATCGGCGTGGAGGGGCCGGTAAGCATAGGCCACGTCGAAGCCTTCCCCGAGCAGGCCCGAGGCCAACAGCTTGCCGCCGGCGCGATGACCCGGCAGGCGGAAGATGGTGCCCTCGGGCTCGGCCCAGTAGTTCGGCTCGCGGAAGTGGGCCCACGGCTTGGCCTCGAACTGGTCGTAGGCCAGCACGGCGAAGGCCGGGACAAGGTCTTCCTTGAAGTTCTCGTACTGGTCGTCGCCCCAGACGACCACGAAATCGGGCTTGAAGTCGTCCAGGACCTGGCGGGCCTTGCGGATCTCGGCGACCACTCGGTCGCGGTGGGCCTCGCCGGCGGCGCTGCCCTCGTCGGTGCTCCACTCCTGGCGGAGACGCTCCGGCCAGCCGCTGGGTTGGCGCAAGTGCTCGGGCATGGCCGGGTCGGCGAGTGCGCGCTTGAGGGAGTGCGGGCGGGTTTTGGCCGGGCACAGGCCGGGCCAGTGGGTCATGCCGATACCGAGGATTTCAGCCATTAGGACGCCCTCACTGTGCCTCTCCCACCGCGGTGGGAGAGGCACAGCCGGTCAGAGACGCATGCCAATGGCGCCAGAAGTTGCGGATTTGGAGCTCGTCAATCATGTTTGCCTCTCGGTGCATCCCTCGGGAGATGTCGGACCATTCTACTTCCGTGGCTTCGAAGCCAGCTTGGCAGGATTCGACCGCCTCGACGTCGTCGGGCGTGGCCAGGCCGCCGGGACCGAGGAACGCACGCGACGCCTCGAGGCGGTGGGCGCGGACCTCGTCGGACTCGTCGCGCGGCAGCATGTCGACCTGGGTGACGTGGAGCAAGCCTGGCGCCTCGGGCCAGATCTGGCGCACGCGAAAGCCTGTCTGGCTGTCCTGGAACAGCAGGTTGGGAAAGATGAGCAGGTGGCGCGACCAGTCGCACATCTGCGTGGCGCGATCCTCGCCGAAGCGATCGAACAGGGCTTCACGGACGCGCCGGACGTCGGCCTGAGCAGTGTCGCTCCACAGCGGGCTGGGGTCCGCGATGGGCCGGCCGCCGACGCGATGGATGAAGCCGCCGTGGCCATTGGGGAAGGCCAGGCCCTGGGAGCCGCCGATGCGGTCCTTGAAGGCCTGCATTTGGCGGCCGCCGCGGGCGTTGCGGGCGGCCTGGTAGTCGATGTACGTCTGATGGGTCGTGGGGTAGTGATAGTTGTCGACGCTGTTTTCGATCAGCAGTTTCCAGTTGGCCCGCGCGCTGAACTTGGCGGTAGAGCGGCTCGCTTGCCAGCCGCCCAGGACCTCGGCCGAGTCCAGGCTGAGGTCCATCAGCGACAGGATTGGAGCCAGCCAGCTATCGAGCGGTTCGACGTCAGGGTTGAAGCAGGCGAAGTAGAGTCCGCGGTAGCTGTCGACGCGGGCGGGTGACCGCAGGCTGCGCTCTTCGCGGTCGAAGGCGGCGGCGTAGCCATCCTCGTCGGGCACGCCGATCAGCTCGCCCTGGTTGCTGTATGTCCAGCCGTGGTAGAAGCACTGGAAGGTCTGAGCGCTGCCCTGGTCTTGCCGGCAGATGAGCGAGCCGCGGTGCAGGCAGGTGTTGTAGAAGATGCGCGCCCCGCCGTCGCGCCCGCGCACGAAGAACAGCGGCCGGCCGCTGATGGTGCGGCGGCGGAAGTCGCCAGGATTGGGTATCTCCGAGTCGTGCCCGACATACAGCCAGACGCGGCTGAAGATGCGTTCGCGCTCGAGCTGCAGCACGTCGGGCCGCGTCATCGATGAGCGGTGCACCCGGAACAAGCCGGTCTCCCGGTTGTCCTGGAGCAAGCCCTCGATGTCGGTCATGTATACTGCGCCGCGGTCGGATTGTACGAAAATCGGTTTCCCGGAGGCTTGCGCATGCGCAGGACGGCAACTCTACTCCTTATCAGCCTAGCGGCATTGCTGGCCGCTTGCGGTGGCAGCGCCGCGCCCGCGCCGTCCGCCAGCAGCCCTTCAGCCGCAAGTTCCCCCGCCGCGAAGCCAGCCAGCGGCTCCGGAGCCAGCGGCTTCCGGGCTGAAGCCAGTCAAGATCTCGGTGGCCACCAAGGGCAGCGACTTTGCCTGGCTGTACGTCGCCAAGGACCTTGGCTTCTTCCAGAACCACGGCCTCGATGCGCAGATCGGCGTCGTGGCGCCGGCAAACTCCGTCGCCGCCCTGGTATCGGGCGACCTTGACCTCAGCGCCACAGCCGGCACGGTCATCCGCTCCGACCTGAAGGGCCTGCCGGTGAAGGTGATCATGATGGCCTCCAACAAGCCGCCGTTCGTGGTGGTCGGGGCCAAGGGCCTGACCAGCTTGGACGAGCTCAAGGGCAAGCTGATCTCGGCCGACGCCCCTCAGACGACCACCCATGTGATGCTGGACGCGATGATGAAAAGCAAGGGCATCAGCGTCGATCAGTACAAAGTCGTGACCGGCGCCACGGACGATGCCCGCATGGCCGCGGTGGTGAACGGCGCGGCGTCCGCTGCCATCATCAACATCTCGGTGGCCATCCCCTTCCAGAAGCAGGGTTACCCCGTCATCGGCAAAACGACCGACCTGCCGGACGCACCATCCTCCGGGCTCGGCACGTCGACCGCGGCGTTGCAGTCGAAGCGCGACATGCTCAAGCAGGTTCTCCAAGCCAGCCTGGAAAGCTTCGACGCCTTCCGGGTACAGAAGGACAAGGTGATCCCGGTGCTGGCGCAGGAATTTTCGCTGGCGCCGGAGGACGCCATGCTGGTGTACGACACGCTCACGCCTAACTACACCAAGGACGGCCGACCAAGCGCGGCTGCGATGACCTTCGAGGTGGAGGCCGATCAGCAGGCCCTGGAGCTGAAGGAGCCGATCAAGCCCGAGCGCATCTACGACTTTTCGCTGCTCGACGAGATCAAGAAGTGATCCGCCCCAAAGCCATCGACCACGTCGCCCTCAAGGTGACGGATATGGACGCCTCGTTGCGCTTCTACCACGAGGTGCTTGGCCTGGAGCTCGTCCGCGCCTCCGATCCCCAAGCCAACGGCGGCCGCTCGGCCAACGTCGCGGCCGGCGGGCAAATGATCGACCTGTTCTCACGGCCAGACTTCGTTTGCGCCGACAAGGACAAGCCGGTGGGCATGGACCACCTCTGCCTGGTGGTGGAGGCCGACTCCGTCGAGGGCCTCATGACCTACCTGCGGGACGCCGGCGTAGAGATATTCTGGGCGCCCGTGGTCCGCCACGGCAGCACCTCCGTCTACGTCTACGACCCCGACGGCGTACACGTCGAGCTGCGGCTGGAGACAGCCTAAACCTTCGGCGGGGTGAGGACGTCGGCGCCCAGCTTGTCTTTGGTCATGCCCACCCATTGCCCCTTCATCTGGCCGATATTGAGCTTGGCGAGCTGTTGGGGGGTGCGGTCCCAGTACTGGGTGACGGCGGAGTAGGTCTTGAGCTGCTTGAGGCTGACGTCGCTGCCGTTCTTGACGATCTGCAGGATGTACTTGTCTTGGATGATGTCGTGGTGATCGTCGAGGCTGAGAGTGCCCTTGGGGGAATCGATCTTGACGTTTTGAAGGGCGGTCAGGAAGGCGGCCTGATCCTCGACGTTGCCGTTGACCTTCTGAATCGCGGCGGCTAACGCCTGCCCGCCGGCATAGCCCGAGATGTTCTCTTCGGCGATGTCCCGGCCCGGGTACTTGGCGCGGAAGGCCTTCACGAACTGCTGGGTGACTGGGTTATCGCCGGCGATGTTGGAGTTGGCGATTGAGATGAAGCCAGCCGACTTGCCCTGGAGCTGCATCAGGTCGGCGCCGGCCATCACGCCGGTCATATCCAGGACTTGCAGCTTCTTCTGGCCGACATAGTCCGGGTACTGGGCGCCGAAGCGCAGCGGATCGACGCCCACCTCGAAGATGGCCAGCAGGTCGGCATCTGCGCTGAGCTGGGCTAGGTACGGGCCGAAGTCGTTGGTGCCCAGCGGCGGGTGCTGCTCCTGAACGATGCTGCCGCCATGGGTGATGAAGGCGCTGGCGAACAGGTCCGACACCTGCAGGCCAGGGGCGTAGTCGGCGGTCATGACGGACGCCTTGCGGTAGCCGGCGCCATACGCCCAGTCAGCCGCGATGTCGCCTTCGGTCAGTGAGATGTTGGTGAAGCGGCTGAGGTAGGGGCTGGCGAACTTGGGATTGGTAGTCAGGTCCTGGGCGGCGCAGTCGGTGGTGACCATCATCGGCACATGCGCCTGCTGGACATAGCCGGCCACGGCATAGCACTCGGGCGTGGCCACGAAGCCGATCAGGGCTTTGACGCCATTGCTCTCGACCAGCTGCTTGGCCTTCGCCAGGCTTGTGTCGGCAGCACCCTGGCTGTCGGCTTCGATGACCTCGATCTTGCGCCCGGCGACAGTGCTGTTGATGGACTCGAGGAAGAGGTTGAAGCCGTCTCGGCCGTCCTTGCCGTTGGGCGACAGGGCGCCGGTGAGCGGCTCGATGAGTCCGACCTTGATGGAACTTGTGTTGGCGGCGGCGGCGCCGCTGGCGGCGGGCTTGGCCGAGGCGGCCCCGGACGCCGCGGGCTTGGCGCTGGCGCCGCCGCTTGCGGCCGGCTTGGCGGCGGCGGAACTGGGCGCCGAAGAAGGGCCAGCAGGAGCTGTGCTGGGGGCGACTGAAGGCGCCGCGGAGCCGCCGCAGGCGGCCAGCGACAGGGCGGCAATAAAGGCCAGGGAGCGGAGTTTCATGCGTTCTTTCCTGCCATCTCCGTGTGTGAGAATGTTGCGACGATGATAGGCCATTAGGAGAGGCAGCCATGGCGGACCAAGAGCTCAGCGTGGACCAGGTGGGAAGCGCGGCGGAGCGGGGCGGCCTGGAGCTGACTGAGGACGAGGTGCGCAAGCTCATCAAGAACGCGACTCGAGACAGGCGGCTGGCCCAGGCCGTTCGGAAATACGCCACCGGCGACGTCGAGCCGGCGGGAGTGTTTCATGCCGGCGGCTGAGGCCGCGCTGTCACTGACCATCGCCGAGCTGGCGGTGGCCTATCACCAGAGCGACTTCAAACCGCTGGATGTAACCGAGGCCGCCTTCGGCCGCATCGGGCGGCTGGACGGGCGGCTCAACAGCTTCGTCACGCTGACGCGCGAGCTGGCGATGCGCCAGGCGCAGGCGGCGCAGGAGGAGCTGGCGCGCGGTGTGGATCGCGGGCCGCTGCAGGGCGTGCCGATTGGGCTCAAGGACCTGTACGCCACCCGAGGCATCCGGACCACTGCCCATTCGCGGGTGCTGCTGGACTGGATCCCCGACGAGGACGCCACCGCTGTGGCCAGGCTGCACGCGGCCGGCGCGGTGCTGTTGGGCAAGCGTTCGAAGGTCAGGCCTATGTCGAGCATGACCCTGAGATTCGGCGGCGCGTGTTCGATTTGCTGCCTGAGGTAGAGCGCAACCACGACCCGGACTGCCACGGCGCGGCGCTGCTCGTCGACGTCGATCACCTGGAAGGCACGACCGCCTGGGGCCGTGTACGCATGGTCCGCGACAGTTAGCGCGGGCATCCTGTCCGCGTACGTCCGGGACAGCTGGCGCCCGCCGGAATAGCTAGCGGCACGGAAGTCTGGATCAGTCGCAGGCAGGATGCCTGCGCTACCAGCCAGCGTGTTATCCTCGGCTCGCTTTGCTGCCCTCGGTGCTGCGATACCGCGACTTCCGGCTGTTCTACGTCGGAGCGGTGTCCTCGGCCATCGGCACGCAGTTCACCACTGTGGCCATGGCCTGGCAGATGTACGAGCTGACCAACTCCGCCCTGCAGGTGGGCTTGATTGGCCTGGCGCGGGCGATCCCCCAGATCGGGCTGGCCATCTTCGGCGGCATGCTGGCCGATGCGCTCGACCGCCGGCGGCTGCTGATGGCCATTCAGATCGGCACCTGCGCCATCTCCACCAGCCTGACCTTGCTCACGGTATTCCGGCTCATCTCGCCGCATGCGCTGCTGGTTGCGGCGGTGCTGTTCGCCTTCGGCAGCGCTGCCGAGAACCCGGCCCGCCAAGCTGTGGTGCCGAACCTGGTGGACAAGAAGGACCTCAGCGCCGCCATAGCCCTGAGCAACACGCAGCGCAACGTGGCCATGATCGTTGGGCCATCGCTGGCGGGTATTGCCCTGGCGGTCGTGAGCCCGGCGCTGTGCTACGCCGTTGATGCTGCGTCGTGGTGCGCGATGCTGGCGGCGCTGGTGTTCATCCGGACGCCGCTGCAGGAGAAGCGGCGGACGCAAGCGTCGTTCGACGCGCTGCTGGCCGGCGCGCGCTTCGTGCGGACGCAGCAGGTGATCCTGTCGTTCATGATCCTGGACTTCGGCGCCACGTTCTTTGGGTCCAGCACGGCCCTGCTGCCGATCTACGCCCGCGACATCCTGCACGCCGGACCCATTGGGCTGGGCATCCTGTACGCCGCGCCGGCAGTCGGCGCCCTGGCCGCGGGCGTGGCCCTGAGCACAGTGCTGCGGATCGACCGGGCGGGCCGTTGGGTGCTCATCGGCGTCGCCTTCTACGGGCTGGCGATGATGGGCTTCGCCGTGTCCCACGTCATCTGGATTTCAGTGATCATGCTGGCCGGGTCGGGCGCGGGCAATACCATGAGCGCCGTGCTGCGCGGCACCAGCAACCAGATGCTCACGCCCGATCACCTGCGAGGCCGCGTCACGGCGGTCAACAGCGCCTTCACGACCGGCGG
>DAIUFO010000017.1:6310-13707 GCA_036844545.1 Chloroflexota bacterium | reverse complement strand
CAGCTGGGGCAGTTCGAGTCCGGCATCGTCGCGGACCTGGGCGGCGCGCAGTTGTCGGGTCTGACCGGCGCGATCGGCGCCTGCCTGCTGGCGGGGGCCATCGCGCTGCTGCCGCGCGTGAGGAGCTTCACGCTGTCGGTGCATGCCCAGCCGGCAGTCGCCATTGCGTAGCATGGGCGGCATGGTCCGTGTTGCTTTCGTTGTTGGAGACTACCCTCCGGAGGAGCGCAAGCGCCGCGAAGATGTGGCGCTGTCCTACGCTTCGGCGGACGTCGAGGTGGGCATCGTATCGGTGGAGGCCACACCCTACCTGCACGGCCTGACCCCGACCGAGATCGCCATCGCCGCGACGCCGTTTATCAGGGCCTTTCGGCAGGCCGAGCGGGAAGGCTACGACGCGGTGGTGCCCCTGGGCTTCCTCGATCTGGGCGTGGACGGCGGCAAGTCGGCGGTCGACATCCCAGTGGTAGGACCGTGCGAGGCATCGCTGCACGTGGCTGCGCTGGTGGGCGACCGCTTCGGGATGCTGGTTTACCACCAATCGCTGCTGCCGATGTCGCGCGCCATCGTGCGGCGCTTACGGCATGGAGGCCTGGGTGGCCGGCTTCGGCACGGTGGGCATCGATTTGCCGGACCTGGCCGCCCACCACGACGAGTTGGTGGAGGCGTTCGTTCGAGAAGCCCGCTCGCTGATCGAGCACGAGGGCGCCGACGTGATCATCCCGATGGGCATCAGCCAATGCCCAGTCCACATCAAGCCGGACTGGCTGGCCAAGGAGCTGGGCGTGCCGGTAGTGGAAGGCATCGGCGCTCCCATCCGGCTGGCCGGCATGATGGCCAGCCTGGGCCTGAAGGCCAGCCGCCTGCGGTGGCCAAAGTCGCCGACCGTGGACCTTTAACCTTCGCGCCGGCTACTTAACCAGTCCAGCGAGCTGGTCCTTGGTCATGGTGGGCCACTTGCCGCCCAGTGTGCCAAAGGGGAACTTCTCGATTTCCTGCTTGGTACGATCCCACTCCTTGCCGACATTGGGATACGTGGCCAGGATCTTGAAAGAGTAGGCGTTGCCGTTTTTGACCACCTGCTGGATGTACTGGTTCTGGACTACGTCGCGGTCCGCATCCAGCTTGATGGGGCCACGCGCGCCCTCGTACTGGGTTGATGCCAGCGCCTTTATGAAAGAGCCGTTGGGCGAGCGGTCCTCAACATTCCCATTCGCCGCCTTGATGGCGGCCACTATGAAGCCCGCGCCGTCGTAGCCGCGGTCCACGTCGGCATCGACAAAGCGGTCCGCGGACGGAAACTTCGCCTTGAAAGCCTTAACCAGCGCTTGATTGGCCGGGCTGTCAATGGTATCGACGTACAGGGTGGCCCCGCCGGTGACGCCCACTGCTTTGTCCTTGAGCTGGGCCACGTTGGGGCCGCTGGCGATAGCCGTCCCGTAGTCGAGGACACGTACTTTGCTCGGATCGGCGTACTGATCGAAGGCTTGCATCATGCGCAGGCCATCGACACCCGGGAAGAAAGAGAACACGAAATCGGCGCTCTTATCCAGCTTGGCCAGGAACGGACCGAAGTCCGCGGTGCCCTGGGCGGGATATTGCTCCTGGACGATGGAACCGCCGCGGCTGACGAACGCGCTGGCGAACGCGTCTGCGATCTGGTGGCCGGCAGCATAATCCGAGGACATCAGAATGCCCTTCTTGTAGCCGTTCTTGGAGGCCCAATCGGCTAGCGGGTCGGTGCCGGCGAGGAGCGGACCTGATATCCGAATGCCGTATGGACTGGCGTACTTGGGGCTGGTGGTCAGGTCATAGCCGATGCAGTTGCCGGTGTTGACGAACGGCACTTGCGCCTCTTTGGCATAGGGGTAC
Source organism: Chloroflexota bacterium (assembly GCA_036844545.1). Classification (GTDB taxonomy): domain Bacteria; phylum Chloroflexota; class JAJPGV01; order JAJPGV01; family JAJPGV01; genus DATGVV01. Next base: position 11,835 of record DAIUFO010000017.1, on the reverse strand, counting down.
AGCGCATAGCACTCCGGCGTGATCGTGCCGCCGGCCAGGATCTGCACCTTGTCGTTCTCGACCAGCTGCTTGGCCTTCGTCAGCCCGGTGTCAGGCTGTCCTTGGTCGTCGGACACAATGAGCTGGATGGGCCGGCCGGCCGCGGTGTTGCCAATCGATTCCAGGTACAGTTTGAAGCCGTCGCTGTGGTCGATGCCCTGGTTGGCGTAGATGCCGGTGAGGGGCTGCAGCAAGCCGATCTTGATCGGTGCGCCGCTGGCCGCCGACGCTCCGGCGCTGGCTGCCGGTTTGGCGCTGGCAGCCGCGCTGCCTGCCGGCTTGGCGCTGGCTGGCGCGGAGGCAGCCGCGCTGGCGGCTGCGCTCGGCTTGGCCGCTGTTGATGAGGGCGCCGCCGCGGTACTGGGCGACGCCGGAGCGGCCGAGCCGCCGCAGGCCGCCAATGCCAATGTCAACGTGACTACCGGACCGAACCATTTCTTCCGCATCGGGATAGCTCCTTTCACTGCCTCTTACTTCTTGGCAACCGCGCGCTGCTCTGCGCTCTTGACCAACGAATCATCATCGCCACAACTCCTTGGTTGCCAGGCGGGCGCCCTCGGCTAGGGCGGCGAGCTTGGCCCAGGCGATCTCGGGATGGCCAACCCGCGAGCCGATGCCGCAGTCGGTGCCCGCCTGCACGTTCTCGCGGCCGACGATGTTCGCGTAACGGACCAGCCGGTCCGCGATGAGCTGAGGATGCTCGATCAGGTCGGTCACATGGCCGGCCACACCGGGCATGAGGCTCTTGCCTTCGGGCAGCTTGACCTCCTGCCAGGCGCGCCACTCGTGCTCGTGGCGGGGGTTGGCCGCTTCCACGGAGTAACAGTCGGCCTTCACTTTGAGGATGACGTCGATGATGTCCTTCAGTGGGATGTCGTTCTTGTGCGGGCCGTGGCCGCTGCCCCAGCAGACGTGTAGGCGAATTTGGCTTTGCGGGAGGTCACGGAGCGCGTGGTTCAGGGCATCGACGCGCATCTCGGCGTACTTGCGATAGTCGGCCACGCTCATGTCGGGGTAGATCTGCCAGCCGTCCGGCAGGTCGGGATCGTCGACCTGGAGGATGAAGCCGGCGTCGGTGATGGCCTTGTACTCGTAATGCATGGCGTCGGCAATGGCGAACAGGAACTCCTCTTCGCTGGCGTAATAGTCGTTGAACAGCCAGTGCTCGATCGTCCCTGGGGCGACGGCCGGCATGTAGGCCTCGACGTGCAGCCCTTTTAAGGCGGCTTTGAAGTTCTCGATGTCAGTCCTGGCATTGGCCTGGCCGATGTAGGTGATGGGGCTTGTGCAGTAGACGCGGCTGTTTGCCGCGGCGGTGCCGGGGATGCGCTGAAAGCGGCCGAAGCCGCCCTGTCCGGAGGCGAAGAAGCCGGGGAACTCACGCGCATCCCGCGCCGAGACGTTCAGCGGAGCTGCCTCTTCTTTGGTCTTGAGCTCGCGCTGCTCCAGGCCGCCGAGGCGATCTCTCACGTAGCCTGAGAAGCCGCCAATCTTGCCCAGCTCGCCATCGTTGACGACGTCGATGCCGATGTCGGCCTGGCGGCGAACCACCTCGGCCACCGCGCTGGGCAAGCGTTTGGCGAAGCCGTCGAGCGCGCCGGGGCCGCCGGCCATGAGCTGTTCGAGGTCGTCCGGCCGGGGCAAGTTCCCGGCATGCGAGACGAGGATGTGGTCCACGCTGCGGTTCATGAAGTCGCGGCTCACTATAGCCGAGCCCGCGCCGAAGATCAAAGGAGAATTTCGTAATGCCGGCATAACCGGCGGCTTACGCGGGCATCGGCTCCGCGACGCTCAGGACCCAGCCGCCCACCAGCCGGCCTGTCCGTAAGCTGAGACGCGCTCAGAAGGTCGCGCTACTCACCCTTAAGGCCGGTTCTTGTTCGAGGAGCTGTGGAGCGTGCCAACTCAATTAGTGCCTTGCCTTCGGCTATCACAGGACCGCTTGGTGTTTTGACGCCAAGTGAGGCTACGGCCCCAAAGGCATCCTCGTGCAGAGCAAGGTCCGAAGCCCACTGTGAACCGAATTTGTTGAAGGATTCGAGAACGACACGAAGGGCGTCATCCCTGGAAAGGTATTGACCCACCAGATTGCCACTCTCGGTGTCGAACAGCTGGTACTTCATCTCCACGTCAGACTGTACCAATGGGCTGAGCCAACCCCAAGAGGGTCATAGTGGGCCCGTACAGGTCGAAGTGATTGCCTTCTCGATCCGTCCAACACAGAATGATGTCCCCACCTCGCCGCAATGTGAGATCGAGTCGGGTCACGCCCAGCGGGCGCCCTCGGTTCTTCTTGTAGGTAGCTTGGACGCGCGCCAAGTCAAACGCCGCTTCGCGGTCGTCTAACGTGGACATCGAGTTCAGGCGCGTGTCGGACTCACCCTGGAAGGCCGGGCGTCTCACGGCATCGACCTCGAAGTCGCTCGGCTTTGCTGGCCAGTTGCGCACGACCCGATAGACGGTAATCGTCCCAAAGACGCGCCCGTGACCGGGGTTATCGGGATCGTCATCCGGCTTTACCGTCCAGGTCGTGGCAGGCACGGATCAAAGCATGACGTGCTGAGCGCCGACTTTGCTTCCTGGCAGCCCACGAACCAACCGCGCCCGCGTCGTCCGCGTGAGCATATGGGCATCTCCCATCGCAGCGCTCACCCCGGTTGCTTCGGTGGGGTTTGCTTTGCGCCGATGGCGACTATGATGTCAATTATGGGCTTAATCGTTAACAACCCCGCGCACTTGTCGCTCGTGCAACCCGTTTTGGCGCCGGAAGAACATCTCCAAAGCACCTACTTTGGTACGACGATTAAGCCGAAGAGACCTCCGAATCCTGGTCGCGAGCTGATGTGGCGAATGGGGCTCGCACGAGGCCACTAACGTGCAGATTCTGGCCAAGGCTTTCAACAACGATCCGTCGTACGTCCTGCAATCTGTGAACTACTTCGATACTCGGATGAACCGGTGCTGCAGAAGCTTGGGCCGGCGCCATCGGCAGCGGCCTCGGCAAAAGCGTAGGAGAGGAACGAACAAATGACGACGATGTATCGCGCGGATCATGTGGGCAGCCTGCTGCGGCCGGCAGAGGTGCTGGAGGCCCACGCCAATTTCGATCAGAACAGGATATCGGCGGAGCAGCTGCGGGAGATCGAAGACCGCGGCATCCTGGCCGTTCTCGAGCTGCAGCGTGAAGTTGGCTTGGACGTGGTTTCCGACGGCGAGTACCGCCGCGGCAGCTGGGCGGGCGACTTCTTTGAAGCCGTGGACGGCTATGTGGACGGGCCGCTGCCAATCCGGTTCGACTGGCGGCTGCCGGACGGGACGGCGCACATTCCCGGCGCGGCGGCGGCGGTGCAGGAGATGGTGCACTCAGTGCCGATGCAGCGCGGGCGCGTGGTCGGCGACAAGCTGCGGCAGGGGCGTCGGCTCACGGAATACGAGTCGGTGTTCATGAAGCAGCATGCCGGGGGACCGTACAAGGTCACCCAGCCGGCGGCGTCGTACATCGTGACGCGCGGCTACAACCCCTCAGTTGCAGCGAAGGCCTATCCGACGCGGGAGGAGCTGTGCCAGGACGTGGCCAAGATCATCGCGGCGGAGGTGCAGGCGCTGGCCGCCGAGGGCGTGCCCTACATCCAGATCGACAATGCCCATTACCCGGACTACATCCCCGAAGAGCGGCGGGAGCAGATGCGCTCCATCGGCATCGATCCGGACAACGCCATGGCGGAGGACATCGCCGCCGACAATGCCACGGTGGCCGGGGTGGACCGCCACAAGCACGTCGTGGCGATGCACATCTGCCGCGGTAACGGCCGCAGCGCGTGGCACACCAGTGGCCCCTACGACGCCATCGCCGAGCAGGTCTTCGGCGGGCTGGATGTCGACCGCTTCCTGCTGGAATACGACTCCGAGCGAGCCGGCGGTTTCGAGCCGCTGCGCTTCATTCCCAAGGGCAAGCAGGTCGTGCTCGGCCTGGTCACGACCAAGGTCGGCGAGCTCGAGTCGCAGGACGCGCTGCTGAAGCGCATCGAAGAGGCGGCCAAGTACGTTCCGATCGAAAACCTGGCCCTCAGCCCCCAGTGCGGCTTCGCCTCCGTGGCCCAGGGCAACCTGGTGAGCTGGGACGACCAGCGCCGCAAGCTGGAGCTGGTGGTCGAGACGGCCCGGAAGGTGTGGCGCTAGCTTATGCCGTGACGGCGACGTTCACTGTGAGCAGTTGAGGATGATTGCGTTCCTCGGGTGCCGGCTGACCTCGCTTAGCCAGCGCCTCTAAGTAGCCCTCTATGGCCTCCTTGGCCATCTCGACCGCTTCTTCGAGCGTATCGCCCTCGGTTACGCAGCCGGGGAGCGCGGGCACTGTGACGGTGTAGCCACCATCTTCCTCATCGGGCTGGAGGATGACTGTGTATTCATGCTCTGACATAGTTTCTCCTCACAACAGTTCGCGCAGGCGATCGGCGTCAATACCGGCTTGATCAAGGATACTGGTGAGCGTCTTGAGTTTCAGCGTGCGCTGCGAGTGTGTCGGCACCGTCACGAGTCCTGGTTGCGTGTCGTGCCGTAGATATACATGCGACCCACGTTGGTGATCTACCAACCAACCTGCCTTGCGCAACGCTCGAAGCAACTCGTTGGCCTTGACCCGTGGCAAGCGTTCGCTCAGTGGTCCTCACCTGCGCAGGGCTGAGCCGCGAATGACCGTGCCCGGCAAGTCGCCGGAGAGGGCGCCGTGGTCGTAGATGGCAGCGCCGTTGACGATGGTGTAGTACAGGCCCTCGGAGCGCTGGACCATGCGTTTGGTGTTGGCGGGAAAGTCTTCGGCCCATTCGGGCTCGCAGGGGGCGACGGTGTCGGGATCGAACAGGGTGAGATCGGCGGCGTAGCCGGGGCGGATGAGGCCTCGGCCTTCGATACCGTAGATCGAGGCTACCTGGAAGGTGAGCTTGTGGACGGCTTGCTCGAGGCTCATGAGGCCCTTGTCGCGGACCCAGTTGGAGAGCAGGAAGGTGCCGTAGCCGAAGTTGGCGTCGAACTGCACGTGGGCGCCCGCATCGGACTCGCCGATCAGGATGTAGGGGCTGCTGAGGATCTGGCGCGTGGCCTCGGGGTCGCCGCCATTCGAGGTGAGGACAGTCAGGCCGGGATCGTCGAGCGCGACGTCGAGGAAGGCGTCGATGGGGTCCTGGCCGCGCATGGCCGCCATGTCCGCGAGGCTTTTGTGGAGGTATCGCTGGTTCTCTGGCTGGCCCACGCCGATGACCTCCAGCAGGTCCCAGCGGCGGTGGAACGTCACCGGCCTGTCGGCGTTGAAGTCGTCCTTCAGTTTGCGGCGAGTCTCGGGATCGGCCAGCGCCTGGTTGCGGACTGCCTTCGGCAGGAACATGACGTTCTTCCAGACGGGGAACTCGTCGAAGACCTGGACGTTGTCGATGGTGAAGCGGCGGTACAGCGGCGCGGTATTGGTCAGTCCGTAAGCGCGGTAGCCATCG
>DAIUFO010000017.1:0-6300 GCA_036844545.1 Chloroflexota bacterium | reverse complement strand
GAGCTGCTCCCGCCATAAGGTGGGCTGGTTCCAGCTGTGGAGCACGATCTGCCAGATGATGGGGCGGCCGGTGCGTTTGGCCAGCGCGTCGTACCAGGGCATGTGCTCGACCTTGTTGAAGCCCAGGATGACCTGGATGACGCCTGTGTTGGCCTCGCCGAAGACGTCGCACAGCGCGAAGAGCTCGTCGTCGCTGGCCAGCCGGCTGGAGACGGGCTTGCCGTCCTCGCGGAAATGGCGCTCGTTGCGATTGGTGGACATGCCCAGCGCGCCACCTTCCAGCGCCTCATGAACAAGGCCTTTCATGACGTCGACTTCTTCGTCAGTGGCCTCGCGCTCGACGGCCTCCTCGCCCATCACGGCGTGGCGAACGGCGATGTGGCCGACCAAACCGGCAACGTTCACGCCGACCTTGCCCTCGAGACGGTCCAGGTAGTCGCCATAGGAGCGCCAGCCCCAGGGCACACCGGCTTCGAGGGCCTCGCGCGGCATCGCCTCGACGCGGACGAAGCTCTTGACCAGCGCATCCTCGCCGCCGGGCCGAACAGGCGCCAACGCCAGGCCGCAGTTGCCCATGACCACCGTGGTCACGCCGTGGGCCGGCTCGGAGGTGCCGTAGGGGTCCCACAAGATCTGGGCGTCGAGGTGGGTATGGTGATCGATGAAGCCGGGGGCGACGACCAGGCCGCCGGCGTCGATGGTGCGGGCGGCGCTCTCACGCAGCCGGCCGACCTCGGCAATCTTGCCGTCCTTCACGCCCACGTCGGCGCGATAGCGCGGCAGGCCTGAGCCGTCCACGACGACTCCATCACGAATCAGGAGATCGAAGCTCATGTTGGGTCCTCCTAGGGCATGATCTTGGCGACGTCGAATTGCTGCAGCTTGGGCAAGCTGTAGGCCGCATACTGGCGGGCGTTGTCCAGGTTCTTGGCGTTGAGGGTCAGCTCGTCGTCGAGCAAGGGCAGCGCTTCGGCTGAAAGGGCCTGAAGCTTCTGAGGATCGTCAATCTGCATGTATTTGGTGAGCACCTTATTCACAAACGCCTGGTCGCTCTTGAGGCGCTTCACCGTCGCGGCATACGCTCGGCCAAAGGCCTTGAACTCATTGGGATGCTGCTGGTAATAGTCGCGGGTCGTTGCAAAGCCGATGGTCGAGAGCGGCTGGCCGATCTTGGACAGGTCAGCGATGGTCTTCAAGTCGCTGCCGGCGGTTACGACGCTGTCGATCATGCCGAGATCGATGGCCCCGTTTACGACCGCTGCCTGGATCGTTGGGATGTCGTTCAGCCGGACGACGGTGTAGTCCTTGCCCTCTTCAAGGCCAGCCTCGTGGGCGATGATGTGGGCCGAGACGTCGGAGTATGAGCCGGGCGTCGTCATGCCAACCTTATGCCCTTTCATGTCCTTGCCGCTGTTCAGGTCGGAGCGGTCCTTCTTGGCCATCATGTACTGGACGATGCGCTCCATGGTCGAGCCGAAGAAGACGAGCGGCGCGCCCTCGACCGCCGCATTCATGGTCGACGTCGACGAGGTGATGAGGACGTTGATGTTGCCACTGAGTAACGCCGCCAAACCGACGCTGCCAGCGCCGGCCTTGATGATCTGCACGTCGAGGCCTTCGTTGGCGAAATAGCCGCCCTCGGCGGGGGCCCAGAGCTGTATCTGGTTGGCGGAGATGACGGAGTAGCCGGCGACCATCTTCGTTATGGCGCCAGACGCCGCCGGCTTGGCGGAAGCTGCCGCGCTGGCGGCCGGCTTGGGGGCTGCTGCTGGCGCGGCGGCAGAAACGGCCGGCTTTGAGGCCGTCGCGGCTGCTGATGAGGCAGGAGCTGCCGGCGGAGAGCTGCCGCAGGCGGCCAGCAGCACAACCAATCCCGTAAGGGCAAACGGCGCTTTCATGGCCACCCTCCTCTTTATCCCGAGAACTTGCCGAGCTGGTTGAGCGCGTAATCCACGAACTGGTGATCGAGGACGGGTTTGAGGTCCAGCTTCTCCTTCTGGTAGCCGCGGGCGACGAAGAAGTCCTGCTGCGCGGCGATGTCCTTGTCGTTGGCAGCGCCGTCCGGGTTGAGGCCGGGCAGACCAAGCTTGTCGTACAGCGCCCGGTCCTTGACCGTAGTGTGCTTGAGCAGGCTCTGAATCACCGCCTCCTTGTCCTTGCCCTTGGAAAAGGCGAGGGTGTAGTCGCGCACACCGCGCATGTAGGCAACCATGAGCTTCTTGCCGGTCTCGGGCCTGTCCTCGATGAATTTCGGCCCATACATCACCACGGCGGCCTGGAAGCCAGCGTACTTGTCTTTGTCGGGCAGGAAGCTGGCAAAGCCTTTCTCGACATACTGGCTGGCAAAGGGCTCGATGTTCTGGCCGGCGTCGATGGCTTTGTTGGCCAGCGCGGGGCCCTGGTCGGGGTAGCCCAGAATAGGTGTGTCCACGTCCTTGATGCTGAGCCCAACCGTCTTCAGCATCTCGTCGGCCAGATACTCGCCTGAGTTGTCGGTGCTGCTGATCGCGAGCTTCCTGCCCTTCAGATCGGCCACCGTCTTGATCTGACCGCTGTCCGCCAGGTCCTTGCGGACCAGGACATAGGCGAAGGTGAAGCCAGGCTCGTTCGAGCCTTTGTCCGCCACGATGCGCAGCGCAACCCCGCGCTGGATGGCGCTGAACAGCGCGCCGCTGACGCTGCCACCGGCCACGTCGAGCTGGCCGGTGGCCAAGAACGGCACCATCTGCGGTCCGGATTGGATGCGCTGGTAGTCGATGCTGAGGCCGGCCTCCTTCAGGTAGCCGCGATCGTCCGCCAGGTAGAAGCCGGCGTCCGAGATGGAGCCGACCGTGGCGATTTTCAGGACTTCGGTGCCGGACGGGACGGGCGAGGCAGCCGACGCGGCCACCGAAGGCTTAGCCGAGGCCGAGGCCGAGGCCGCGGGCGCGGCGGCGCTGGCGGCCGGTTTGGCGGAGGCGGAAGCTGGCGCCGCGGGCTTGGCGGCGGCCGATGCTGGCGAGGCCGGAGCCGATGATGCGGGTGGCGAGGAAGCGGCCTGGCCGCCGCAAGCAGCGAGGAGCGACATGCCGGCCGCGCCCAGGCTCAGCCGGAGGAAGTGACGCCGATTGATGGTGCTCATAGTGGCTGCCATAGTAATGTGTTTCGCAACAAGAAGCGAGACGGAGGGGCCAATGTTCAAGATTTCAGGCATCGTCCACTGGTCGATCGGCGTCGACAACCTGGACCAGGCCGAACGGTTCTACCGCGACGTGCTCGGGCTGGAGTGCCGCGGCCGGCTGTCCGGCGGCAACAACATGTCAGCGTTTCGGGTAGGCGACCAGAGCTTGCTGCTGTGCCAGCGCAGCGACCCGCTGGAGCGCAGGCCCGAGCAGGAGTATCCGCTGCACTTCGCCTTCCACCTCGAGCCGGAGGAATGGGACAAGGCGGCGCATACGCTGCGGGATATGGGCGTGACGCCCTACGGGCCGGTCTTCTACCGCGAGAAGGGCTTCTTCCCCGGCCGCGAGCTGTTCGTGCTGGACCCGTCGGGCAACCGCATCGAGCTCAGCGATGGGAGCTGGCAGCCGGGCATGCCCAAGCCCACGTTCGAGGAGATTGTGGGGGCGAGCCCTAGCCTCGCGTAAGCCTCCCGCCCAGGACCACCGACACCGGGTGCATCGACACGTCCATGGAGCGGCGTGCCTCCAGCAGCGTGGACTGCACCTGGGCCACCTCAGTGATCACGCTCGACGGAATGCGCATGGCCCGCAGCAATTGCGCCATCGCCGCGCCGGTGTGGACCGCATACCACTCCTGCTCGCCCAGGTCGCCACGATAGGTCGAGAGAATGAGCACCGGCATCCCAAAGGTCGAATGGCAGCGCAGCAGCGCGTATGTCGCTACCAGGATGCCCGACGTCTCACACACCAGCACCGGCATCTTGCCGCCCATCCAGGCGCCGGCGCAAATCGCGGCGCCTTCGCCCTCATTGGAGATGCCCACGTGCGTGAATCGCGAGTCGCTGGCCAATCGCGCCTGCAGCGTGTGAAATTGAGTGGCCGGGAGCGAGGCCACGAAATCGAAGCCGGCCTCGTGCAGGCCCGCGGCGACGAGCTCGGCGCTGGCGTCATCCATCGGCTAGCCCTCTTTCCGGCCGACGATGGACGGCTTCAGAATGGTACGGCCTTCCGTTTGCTCGATGTAGCGGACGAAGCGGTATTTGTTCTCACGACCATCCATGAGCTTGGGCCCGACCGGCTCCGTTTCGGGGTTGACTCGAACGACCACGAGCCATGGGCCGTCTTCGCGCAGCGCCCGCTCGGCAACGTCATGGAACTCTGCCACGCTGCTGACCCTGCAGGCCTTGTCGATGCCCGCACCGCGCGCCATGGCCGCCAGATCGGTGACACCCGCGGTGGCCGTGGGCAAACCGCCGGTCGACGCATAGGAGGCGTTGTCGAACACGAACGACACCAGGTTGGCCGGCTTGCTGTTGGCAACGGTGGTTAGAGCGCCGAGATTCAGCAGCATGCTGCCATCACCATCGATAGCGATTACGCGCCGGTGGGGCAAGGCCAGTGCCAGCCCGAGGCACAGGGGCGTGACCAGGCCCATGCCCATGGTGTACAGGTTGCCTTCGCGCGAACACAGCGCGTGCCATTCGAAGCCGCTGCGAGCGACGTTGGTCACGACCAGCTGGTCGTCGATCATGGGAACCAGCTCCGCCAGACAGTCGTATCGCCGCGGCAGGCCGGCCCTCGGCCCCTCAGCCATTACCGGCCATCATCTCACGCGCCGGGCGCGCGCTGCCTCCTGCAGGCGGCGGCCGGCGGCAGCCAGCTCACGGACGATGGGCACGTCCACTCCGTAGCCAACGGCCAGCTCCTCCGCCAGCGGGATGTCTTTGCCGAACAGCACCTCGCTGGGGACCGGGTCGGTGCTGGCGCCATTGGCATCGAAGACATCCTTCCAGTGCTCGACCACCGACTCATGCCAGGCCGTGCGCAGCAGCTCGAGGATCTTCGGGTACGGCACGCCGGCGGCTTCGGCGATGCGCAGCCCCTCGGCGATAACCAAGCGTTCTGAGCCAGTGATCATGTTCTTGACGATCTTGGAGGCGTTGCCCGTGCCGAGTGGGCCCATGTGCCGCACCTGCTTGGCAAGGTGCAGCAGGTGGGGGGTGATGCGCTCTACGAGGTGATCGGGCGCGCCCAGGATGCAGGTGGCCTTGCCGGCGCGAACGATCGGCGGCCGGCCGGTGATGCAGGCATCAGCCAGCTCGAGGCCGCGCGGCAGGGCGGCATCCGCCACGGTCAGGGTGGTGCGCGGATGGATGGTGCTGTGCAGCAGCAGCACCTTGCCGGCTTCCATGCCCTCCAGGACGCCGCCGCTGCCCAGCACGACCTGGAGGACCTGCTTGTCGTTGAGGACCATAACGTCGACGACGTCGGCTTGCTTGGCAGCTTCGGCCGGGGAGGAGGCGGCGCGCGAGCCAAGCGCCACCGCGCGGTCGACGGCGGACTGCGACACGTCGTAGACCACGGTTTCGAGGCCGGCCTGGTGGAAGCGCTCGACGAAGGCAGTGCCCATCGCGCCGACGCCAATGACGGCGGCCGTCGTCATGAGGCTTTGGGCAGGGACAGCGTCTTGACGAAACCGTCGTTGTAGGGTCCCAGCAGCTGGACGGCGGCTTGGGCGAAGGACATGTCCACCAGCCGGCTGAGATCGATCGGCTGCTTCAGCTCGCCGGTGACGTTGAGCCAGAAATCCTGGTCGGTCTGAAAAGTGGCGGTGTTGAGCTGGCCGTTGGGGTCGATGCCCCACATGGAGTTGTTGGCATTCATGTCCTGGTAGACCTTGGGGTCGACCTTGGTATCTCTGGCGATGATGCCGATAGCCTCGTCCAGCACCTTGGGGTCGTGCTTGACGAAGGCGTCGTTGAAATAGCGGACCGATTTCAGGTAGCCGACCATGAAGCGCTTGGCCACCTCCGGCTGCTCGGCCATGAACTTGGGGCCGTAGAGGATCATCGAGATCTCCCCATTGGGGTTGTAGTCGCCGCACTTGCCGACGCTGACCGCGAGATTCTCGTGGATCAACTGCGAGGGCGTGGGCTCGGGAGCGCTGGTGGCGTCGATGCTCTTGTTGGCGAAAGCAACCGGCATGTCGGGGTAGGTGAGCGACTTGCGGGTGATGTCCGTGATGCCAAGGCCGCCCTGCTTGAGGAACAGGTCCAGCTCGACCTCGTTGCCGCTGCCGACGCTTTGAATGCCGAAGGTCAAGCCCTTGAAGTCCTTGGGGCCGCGGACCTTGCCGCTG
>DAIUFO010000016.1:16921-23242 GCA_036844545.1 Chloroflexota bacterium | reverse complement strand
GATTCGTAGGCGGAGCCGAACAGGATGTCAGCGCCGAGGAATCTAGCTCGTTCGACGCGACGCGTCGCAAGCTCGCAAGCCTGGACGAAGTGGCGCTGGTATCCGACCAGGACACCATGGAGGACGCCACCGAGAAGGCCACGCTGATCACGCTGCACGCCGCCAAGGGCCTGGAGTTCCCGGTGGTGTTCATCGTGGGCATGAGCGAGAACATCTTTCCCCACCGCCGCGTGGCCGACGATCCGCACCAGATGGAAGAGGAGCGGCGGCTGGCGTATGTGGGCATGACGCGCGCCAAGCAGCGCCTGTACCTGGTCCATGCGGAAACGCGCGGGCAATGGGGCGGCGCGCCGCAGGAAAGCGCCCCCTCCCGCTTCTTCCTGAGCATCCCCGCTGAGCTGATGACCAGCCCTTATGGGCTGGAGCGCGGCGCTCAGTCGCCCGGCCGCTGGGCACGTCAGACCTTCGCTTCCCGGTCCTACGCGGACAGCGAGCCGGACGACTGGCCACCGCGGGACAACAGCGCACCGCGCTGGAAACAGGCCGAGCTCATCCGCCCCGGCGGCCACGGCCAGACTGGCGCCCGCCACCACTGGGACGTCACCCAGCCGGCGCAGCCCGCCGCCTCGGTGCCCATCATTACCGAGCAGAACTATCATGCCGGCCTCAAGGTGCGCCATGCCAAATTCGGCAACGGCATCGTCGTCCGCAGCGACCTCATCAACGGCGACGAGAACGTCACGGTCGCGTTCGACGGCTTCGGCGTGAAGAAGCTGTCGGTGGCATTTGCCCCGCTGGAGAAAGTGGTTTAATGTCCCCTCGCCCGCCGCGGCGGGAGAGGGCTAGGGTGAGGGAGCCCTGAGCCAGCGGCGCCTAAGAGTCGCCGTGCTGTTCGGCGGCCGCTCGGGCGAGCACGAGGTCTCGCTGGCGAGCGCCTCGAACGTCATGGCCGCGCTCGACCCGGCCAAGTACGACGTCGAGCCCATCGGCATCGATCGCGGCGGCAAGTGGCTGGCGGCGGCCGACGCGCACCAGCTGCTGACGGAACGCCAACCCTTCGAAGGGCACGAGCCAGCAAGCGCGCTGGCAGCTGTCGGCGCCAGTGGCACGCGGCCCGTGGACGTGGTGTTCCCAATGCTGCACGGGCCCTATGGTGAGGACGGCACGCTGCAGGGCTTCCTGGAGATGGCCGGCTTCCCGTACGTCGGCTGCGGCGTGCTCGCCTCAGCCTTGGCCATGGACAAGGTGCTGAGCAAGCGCGTTTTCCGCGAGCGAGGCTTGCCAATCGTGGACTACACCTGGTTTCGGGCCAACGAATGGTCGCCGGTCAAGCAGCGCGAAGTGGAGCAGGTGTGCGGCTTTCCGTGCTTCGTCAAGCCGGCCAACCTGGGATCGAGCGTCGGCGTGTCGAAGGCCCACGATGCCGCCGAGCTCGAAACCGCGGTTCAGACCGCCGCCCGCTACGACACCAAGATCGTGGTCGAGCGCGCCGTGCCCGAGGCGCGCGAGATCGAATGCTCCATGTTGGGCAACGACCAGCCACGGGCGTCGGTGGCCGGCGAGGTGGTGCCGAGCCGCGAGTTTTACGACTATGCCGCCAAGTACGTCGACGGCACGTCCGAGCTGCTCATCCCAGCGCCACTCGAGTCAGCACTGCTGGCGCGCATCCAAGCCACCGCTATCCAGGCCTTCCAAGCCGCCGACTGCAGCGGCATGGCCCGCGTGGATTTCCTGCTCAGCCGCGCCAGCGGGGAGCTGTTCCTCAACGAGCTGAACACCATCCCCGGCTTCACCGCCATCTCGATGTACCCCAAGCTGTGGGAGGCCAGCGGGCTGCCCATCAGCGAGCTGGTGGACAAGCTCATCGAGCTGGCGCTTGAGCGGCACCGGCAGCGGGCGCAGCTGTCTACGGCGTCAAATTAGCAAGCCGCTCAGCTTGGCTGGGGCGCCGGGTTAGATGCCTAGGGTCTGCCTGTAAGTCCCCAAGGCAGCGGCTGCCCGGGGATCGCCAGCTTCCGCCTGCTGCAGGCGCTCTTCGAGGTGCCGCAGCGCGGCCGGCGTGTCCAGATCGTCGTCCATTGCGCCCCAGAAGGGGTCCTCAGGCGACGGTTGGCCGTCACCGGTGGTGGGAATCGCCTCCAGGCGCTTAGCCAGGGCGTGGTAGGCGGCCATACCGTCGTCCTCGAAGTCCCAGCCGTCGCGGTAGTGATGGCTCAGGAGACAAAGCCGCACCGCCGGCATGCTGAAGTCCCGCAGCAGGTCGCGCGCGAGGACGAGATTGCCGAGTGACTTGCTCATCTTCTGTCCCTGGTAGCGGACCATGCCGGTGTGTACCCAGAAGCGAGCGAATGGCTTGGTGCCGGTGTACAGCTCCGACTGGGCGATCTCGCTTTCGTGATGGGGATAGATGAGGTCCGCGCCGCCGCCGTGGACGTCGATCGACTCGCCCAAATAGCGCAGCGCCATGGCCGTGCATTCCAAGTGCCAGCCGGGGCGTCCCGCGCCCCACGGCGCCGGCCAGCTCGGCTCGTCGTCCAGCGACGGCTGCCACAGCACGAAGTCCAGCGCGTCGCGCTTGCGCGGATCGTTGGGATCGGAGCCGCGCTCGGCCGAAATGTGCAGCATCTCGTCCCGCCCGAGCTTGCCAAGCTGGCCGTAGTCCGGGAAGGCACGGATGCTGAAATAGACCCACCCATCCGTGGCGTAGGCCGCGCCGGCGTCCAGCATGCGCTTGACGATAGCGACCATGTGCGGAATCTCTTCCGACGCCATGGGCCGGACGTCGGGCGCCAGTACGTTGAGGTTGCCCATGTCCTGCACGAACTGGGCCGTTTGCTGGGCGCCAAGCTCGCGATAGTCGACCTTGCGCTGGCGCGCCCGCTCCAAGATGCTGTCGTCCACGTCCGTGATGTTGGATACGTAGCGCACCGGGTGGCCTTGGACCCGCAGGTAGCGCTGGAGCACGTCGAACACGACGTAGGTGTAGGCATGGCCTACGTGCGTCGTGTCGTAAGGCGTCACGCCACACACGTACATCGTCACCGGCGTGCTGCTGGGGACGAATGCTTCCTTGCGCCCGGAAAGGCTGTTGAACAGCTGGAGCATCCGTGAGGCATTCTAACGGGCATGGGACGGATTTTCCTGGCCAACGTCGGCGTAAACGCGGCGCACAGACTAAGCAGTCCGCTCAACGAAGATGGCGGCTTCACCCTGGTCACCATCCCCGAGGAGCGAGACCTCCCGGGCCTTGTGCGCTACGGTGACATCCCGGCCATACGCGCCGTCGTGCCCGAGAAGTACTGGCCGAGGGCGACCCATTACGACCCCGAGTTCGACACGCTGACCTACGGCGACAACTGCGGCTGGGCGCCGCGCGCTGCCGCGCTGAAGACCTGCCGTCCGGGCGACTGGATCTTCTTCATCGCCCGCCTGATGGGCTCGGGAGGACCGGTCTTTGCCGTGGTGGGCTGCCTGGAAATCGAAGCCATCCTCCGAGATGTGCGCCAGCGTCCGAATGACCAGGAGCTGGCCAGGTTCGGCACCAACGCTCACGTGCGGCGCGGGCTGGCCGATCCGGCCTATTGGGACGGCTTCTGGGTGTTCGGTGGCAGTCCGAGATCGCGAGCCTTCAGCCGGGCGCTCGTGGTGGGCCGTGAGGAGGCCGAGTTGCTGCTGCGCAATCGCTCCGGCGAGGCCTGGGATTGGCGCGCGAACCGGACCGAGCTCCAAACCATCGGCTCCTACACGCGGTCGTGCCGCTGTGTCATCGATCCGGCTCTCGATCCCGGTCGCGCCGATGAATGGTGGTCGCTTCTGCGCGACCGTGTAGGATTTGCACCATGGCAATCGCATTCAAAACCCAAACCGAGCCGGCCGTATTCGACCTGAAGGCCCAACTTCTGGACCAAGGCCGCAGCATGGATTTGCTGGCCAAGACCGATCTGATGGCTGCGCACATCAAGGTCTACGCCGAAGGCGGCGAGAACGGTCTGCACGCCCACAACCACGAGGACCATATGTTCGTGGTGCTGACTGGCGAAGCGACCTTCTACACCGGCGTCGAGGAACAGCTGCGCGTGGTCAGCAAGTACCAGGGCATCCTGCTGCCCAAGGGGGTCTACTATCGCTTTGAGAGCACGGGCGACGAGAACATGGTGCTGCTGCGGGTGGGCGCCCAGGTGCCCGGCACGCCGCGCTACCGCACCAAGCCGGACGGCAGCCCGATCCCGGGCGACTCGCCGGACAACAAGCAGGTGCCGGTTATCCCGCGCGCCGGGAAGTACTTCCCCTCAGACCTCAGCTAGGTCTTTCGCCAGGTCCCACTGGGCGATCAGGAAGCTGTGCCGGCCAATTCGGCCGGCCAGCACCGGATCGAGCAGCCCGAGGCTCGGCGCCTCAGCCACCGTGACGGCGCGGAAGTCCTGCGCCCGCGGACTGTGAACGACGAACGTGTCGAACAGGCCGGATTCGCGCGCCCGCCGGTAGGCCGTCGCGGCATGTGCCGGCATGGGGGCGTTGAACATGCGCGGCTCCGCTTCCTCACCCAGTCGACGGCTATCCCGCTCCTGAGCCACGCGCCCCAGCACTCCGTGGAGCGCCACCTGCAGCCCGAGGAACAGCACAACTGTAAGCAGGCACGCGGGCAGGAGGTCCCAATGCATTGCCAGCACGACGCCGCCAAGCGCCGCCAGCGGCAGAGCCATGAGCGCTGAAGCCGTCTTCACCCGACCGCGCAGGAAGCGCGGATCCTCCACATAGCCGCGGGACCACTCGACCGACGGCTCGAACGGCTCCCAACCGGCTTCGACCGCGCGCACCTCGCGCTCGGCCACAGCCAGCTCGCCGCGCGTCTGCCGCAGCAGACTTGTCTGCACGCGCCACTGCTGGCCTTGCAAGTCGCCGCTCTCGATTGCCTCCAGCAGCAGGCGTTCCTGACGAAGCAGCGCCTGTTGCCGTTCTTCGATGCGCGGAGCGGCCATAGGTGACAGCCTAGCGCACCGCCGGTTCAGCCGGCTGAGATGTCAAATCTGCCGAGCCGGGTGCCGCTACGCTTGGCACCATGCTGATCGACTGCCACGTCCACATGTTTTCCGAGGATGAGCTGCGGGAGGCGGGCGAGGCGCCGATGGTGGCGATGCAGCGCTTCGGAAGGGACAGCGCGCCGGTGCGGCGCCTCGAGCAAACCATCACCGAGATGGCGGAAGCGGGCATCGACAAAGGCGTGCTGCTGCCCATGCCCACGCCGAACCTGAACGTGAAGCGCAACAACAGCGAGATCGCCTCCTGGGTGCGGCAGCAGCCGAACAAGCTCATTGGTTTTGGCAGCGTGAACGTGGCCGACAACTTTGGCGCGGTGCAGGAGATTAGGCGCTGCGTGGAGGAGCTGGGACTGCGCGGGCTCAAGTTCCACCCGCCGGCCCAAGCCTTCTATCCCAACGACGCCAACATGTACCCCATCTGGGAGGCCTGCGTCCGCTACAAGCTGCCGGTGCTCATTCACACCGGCACGACGTGGTGGGGCTTCAGCAAGATCAAGTACGCCCGGCCGGACACCATCGACGAGATCGCCTGCGACTTCCGCGAGCTGGTCATCATCATGACTCACTGGGGCCAGCCGTGGTGGGAGGAGAACGTCGCCGTGGCCTGGCGCCATCCCAACGTCTACTTCGACATCTCCGGCTACGGCCCGCGCCAGGTGCCCGAGCGCTACCTCAAGCTGGCCAACTCCGTGCTCCAAGACAAGGCACTATTCGGGACGGACTACCCGGCCCTCGGTTTCAAGAAGTTTGTGGAGGACTACCGGGTGATGTGCCAGTCGCTCAAGCCGGATGTCGTCGAGAAGATCAGCTCCGGCAATATCCGCCGCCTTTTGTCATTCTGAGCGAAGCGAAGAATCCGTCACTCTCCCTACTGGACGATGACCTCGCCGACCATGCCTGCTTCGGCGTGGCCGGGGATGTTGCACCAGAACTGGTAGGCGCCGGGGGCGCCAGGCGCCGTGAAGCTGACGCTGATGGTCTTCTGGATAGGCATGTCAGTCTGATTCACGCTGAGCGCAGGGCTGATGATGGTGTGGGCCGTGTTGCCGGCGTTCTTGAGCTGCAGCGTGACCTTGTCTCCGCCCTTCACCACGATCGTGTCAGGCTGCCACTTGAGCGTATCGGTACCTTCGATGTCGGCCTGGCCGTTGGCCGCGGTCACCGACCCGTTGGCGGCGTAGGGGCCCGGCGCCTTTTGGCCAACCACCTGGGCGCTCGGCACGGCTCCACCGGCGGCTGGCGACGCTGCCGCGGAAGTCTTGGCCGCGGCCCCGCTTGATCC
>DAIUFO010000016.1:13267-16911 GCA_036844545.1 Chloroflexota bacterium | reverse complement strand
GCTGGGGCTGGCTGCCACACCACCGGCGGGAGCGCCAGAGGCCCCGCCGCCACAGGCCGCCAGGGCCAGGCTCACAGAGCCGATCAGCGCCAAGTGCGCAACTTTCAACATGAACAAACGTCCTTCGTGTTGGATGCTTCGATCATACCCCTCCTATAATCCCTGCTAGTTTGGACAGCGCCTCCACCCTTCCCCTGATCGCCCTGGGCGCGGCAGTGTTGGCACTGCTCTGGCTGGCGGTGCTACAGGTTCGCGCCGGCCACATGATCCGGCGTTACCAGCAGCTCGTGAGCGGGGCCAGCGCTGGCAACCTGGAAGAAGTCATGGCCATGCATGTGGGCCGCATCAACCAGCACGACCGTAGGCTGGGGGAGGTCGATCGAGCCCTCGACGGGCTGGATCGCGTGCTGCAAACCGCGGTGCAGCGGGTGGGGCTGGTGCGCTTCAATCCCTTCGAGGAAGTAGGCGGGGATCAGAGCTTTGCCATTGCCATGCTGGACCAGCACGGCAACGGCTTCGTGCTGAGCAGTCTCCACAACCGGACTGAGACGCGCGTCTACGCCAAGCCGATCGAGGGCGGGCGGCCGCGCTACACGCTATCGGATGAGGAAGCCGAAGCGCTGACCCAGGCCAACGCCCAAGAGGTCAGAGCCTCAAGTTAGACAAAGCTAGTCGCGCGACTCGTCGCGGATAAAGAGCCCGCGCTGGCGGTCGACCGGACGGACATACTCGTGGATGCCGTGCTCGTCGCGCCAGGACTCGCCACCCAACCCGCCATGAGCCTCCTCGATAACCGCGTCACCGCCCATGTTGATGAACGGATGGTGGTCGGCCTCGCTGAAGATTCCCATGGTGTCTCCCTTCATAAGCGCCACGTAGTCTTGCACTCCGTGACGTACTCCAATGTTCTTACGGGAGAACCAAAAAGTCCAATATATATTTCCGATGGAAATCATTTAGAATCATCAATGATTGCTCGGTAGACGTCATAAGTCTGGCGGGCGACCTGGCGCTGGGTAAAGCGCTCTTCGACTCGCCGGCGACCCTCGACGCCGAGCTCGTGGCACTCTGCTGGGGAATCGTGTAGGCGGCGTAACGCCGCCGCCAGGGCGTTGGGGTCGCCTTCCGGGACAGTGACGCCGGCCGGACCCAGGACGTGGGGGATCTCGCCGCTGTGGGAGCCGACGACTGGGATGCCGCAAGCCATGGCCTCGACGGCTGCCCGGCCGAACTGCTCCTTCCAGGCAGGCGTCGTCAGTGACGGCAGGGCAAGGCAGTCCATCCGGCGGTAGAGGTCGGGCATCCGCGTCGATGGCGCGGCGGCGATCGTCAGCCTGTCGCCCCAGCCACCGGCCGCGGCTCGGGTGCGAAGGGGCGCCTCCAGCGGGCCGCTGCCGACCAGCAGCAGCCGGCAGTCCGGCGGAAGCTGCTCGAACGCCTGGCACAGCACCCACAGCCCCTTCTGCTCGACCAGGCGGCCTGAGAAGCCGACTACGAAGCCGTCGTGCGGCGCCGCCGCCGGGGCAAACAGCTCGGGATCGACGCCGAACTGCGGGATCACTCGCATACCTTTGGCGAAGCCACGGCGGCGCTGGATGGCCGCCGCCTCCTCGTTGCCGGCGATGCAATAGTCCGCCGCGCCGAGCACATAGCGCGCCATGGCTGAAAACGGCCAGGGATAGCGGCGGTCGAGGTTCTGCCAGGTGAAGAACACGCTTCGGGCGCCGCGGCGTCGCGCCAGCCTCAGCGCCTGGAAGGTGGCGAGGTTGTAGGCCTCCTCGTCGATGTGAACGAGCTCCGGCCGAAACTGGGCGAAGCGGCGGCGCAACAACGGGTAGAAATGGACGTGGAAGTGCCCGTTCAGGGCGATGGGCTCGACCGCGAGCTGATAGCCGGCCGTGTAGCTGCGTTCCAGCCGCTGCCGCGTGCCTTCAAGGATCCAGGAGGGCGGCGCCACGACCATCAGCTCCATGTCCGGCAGCTTGGCCAGCTCCTCAGCCTTGCGCTGGTAAGCGCCCACCACGAGCGCTTTGGAGATCATGAGGACCCTCATGAGGGCAAAGTGGATAGGGCAGAGGGCAAAGGTTGGCGAGCAGTCCTTTGGCCTTTGCCCTTTGCCCTTTGCCCTACAGCCGCCACAGCTCCGCCGAGGCTACTCGGGCGCCCTCGGCCATGGCGGCCAGCTTGGCCCAGGCGATCTCGCCGTCGACGCGCGAGGCGCCGACGAAGGTGCCGAAGCCGCAGTCCGTGCCGGCGATGACGTTCTCACGGCCGGCGACGGAGGCATAGCGGACCAACCGTTGAGCCACCAGTTCCGGGTGCTCGATGTAGTTGCTGCACGAATCGAGCACGCCCGGAATGAGGACCTTGCCCGGCGGCAGCTTGACCGTCTCGAACAGCTTCCACTCATGCGCGTGCCTCGGGTTGGCCGCCTCGAAGGAGATAGCGCCGACCTTGGCGCTGAGGGCAATGTCGATGATTTCCGCGAGCGCCACGTCGCCAGTGTGCGGTCCCTCGTAGTTGCCCCAGCACAGGTGCAGGCGGAGCTGCTCTTCGGGCAGTCCCGCCAGTGCGAGGTTCAGGGCCTCGACGTGCATGAAGGCGACTTTGCGCCAGTCCTCGAGGCTGACATCCATGAATTCGCTGTTGCTCCGGCCCGAGGCCAGGTCGGGACAGTCGAGCTGGAGCACGAAGCCGGCGTCGACGATGGTCTTGTACTCGTGCTTCATGGCCTCAGCCAGCGCAAAGACGTAAGCCTCGTGGCTGGGGTAGTAGTCGTTGGCCATGAAGCGCGCCACCTGGCCCGGGGAAACGGCGGTCATGAATGCATCCTCCGGCGGGCGGCCCTCGAGCGCCGCCTTCAGGTTGGCGACATCGCGCTTGACAGCCTCCGGGTCCTTGACACTGATGGGGCCGCTGCAGGCCGGGAAGCGGATGGCGGCCCGCTGGTGCCCGCCAGGCGCGATAAAGCCCGCGAAGACCTGCTCGTCGCGGGTCTGGCTGAAGGGCGAGCGGCTATCACCCTCGAAGCCGTTCAGCCGGTCCTTCACATATGTGGAGTACGAGGGCTTGCTGACTTCGCCGTCGTTTACCACGTCGATGCCGGCATCGATCTGGCGCCGGACGATCTCCGCCGTAGCCGAGTGGATGCGCTCGGCTAAGGCGCCCCGATCACGGAGCGTCCCGGCCTCGCTGGCCAGCATCAGCTCCACCAGATCCTTCGGCCGCGGCAGGCTGCCGGTGTGCGTGGTCAGAATGCGGCTGGTACTGCGCTTCATGGCCATCAATCATGCCAGCCAGCGCTGCGAGCTAGCGGCCCGAGGTCACGACTCCCGGGCGCAGCCCGAGCAGCGCCGGCGCCTGCAGCGCCGCCAGGATGGCCTTCGCTTCGGCCGTGAGCCGCGTGCTGGTGTACTGCGTGGCCTGGTGCGCGTTCACGGCGGCCTGGAGCTGCACGACGAAGGCATTCATGTCGGCGATGGCGGCGTCCCCGCGGCCGGTGTGGGTGTCCTGCTTGGCGTTGGCCACGTCCACCTCAAGCTCGGTCCGGACCCGCTGGCCCATGAACGGCGCCGCGGCCACCTGGTTCCAGAGCTGGTCGAACTGCGCATCCAGGCTCGTGGAGGGCGCACTGGCCGTAGAGG
>DAIUFO010000016.1:0-13257 GCA_036844545.1 Chloroflexota bacterium | reverse complement strand
GCTGGAGGCCGGCTCAGCAGGGGGCCCCAGCACTCCGGCTGGCGCCTTGGTTGGCGCCGCGATGGCAGTGGCGGACGCCGGGCCGGCGGGGAGCGGCGTGGCATCGGCCACGAGTGGGCGGCTTGGCGGTTTGCTGGTGGCTGTGGCCAGCGGCGTGGTGGCGGCCGCGGCGGTAGCGGCGGCCGGCGCATTCGCCGCCAAATGTACGTCTTGCGGACCGGGCTTCCCGGTCTTTTCCGCCACCAAGGTCACGCGATCGACGGTGTTGGAGGCGACCACCTCAGCCTGAACCAGCTGCTGCTGGACGGCAGGCCTGGACGAGGAGTTCAGCGCCCGTGCCTCGAGCTCAGTGGCCTGCGAGGCGACGTGAGCTTGCACTTTGTCCAGGAATGGGACGCCTGGCGCCGGCAGGGTCTGCACGGCAACCGCGACCTTTTGCAGCGCATTGCCGTAGTCCTGGGTGAGGCCTTGCAGCTTGAGCTCGTCCAGGTCGTTGGCGGTGGCGGCGATCTCGGCCGCGCGGCGGTCGGCCAGGTCCAGGTAGGTGTTGGCTTTGGCCTCGTCCGAAGCGGCCATCGCCACCTGAACTTGCTCCACCGCCCGTTTGACGGGGTACAGCCTATCGTCCGGCAGGGCGCTGGCGGAGGCGTAGCTGGCGCCAAAGGTCAGTCCGCCTGAAGCGATGACCAGCGCCGAGATGGTGCTGGCCCAGCCTGGCAGGCCGTGTACGCGATCGAGCATGCGCTGCCACCAGCGACGGTGCTGCCGCGTCTGCTGGATGTGCAGCAGCAGCCGCATGCGGGCGCGGTGGCGGAAATCAGGATCGGGCGTGTGCTGAGGAAGCGAGCGCAGCTCGTCCGTGAGGCCCGTCAGCAACAGCAGCCGGTCTTCCATCTCTGGCGCCTGCTCGGCGGCCTCTTGGCGGGTCAGCTCACCGGTCAGGACCTTCTCCAAAACGTCCTCTGGCTTGGGCATGGCGGGACAAACTCGGCTTTCAGTGGGTGGCGCGGGCAGGAGTGCGCTCGAGCCCGTAGCGCTCGTCCTGCAGGATGCGCTGCAGCGCCAGCAGGGCCCGATACTGAAGGGCGCGGATGGCGCCCTCCTTCTTGCCCATGGTGGCGCTGATCTCGGTGTTGTCCATGCCGTCGACGAATTTGAGTAGGATGACCTGCTGCTGCTCGTCGGTGAGCCGCCTGATGGCGGTCATGAGCATCTGCGCGGTGGCCCGGCGCTGCGCGAATGCCTCGGGATCGCCTTCTTTGGCGATGGCGCTGATGACCTCGCTGAGGTCGCTGTTGTTCTTGCGGGTGCGGTAGTGGTCGATGACCACGTTGCGGGCCACCTTGAACAGCCAAGCGGCGAAGGGCTTGCCCTCAAAACGGAAGCGGCGGATGGCTTCCCAGGCCTTGATGAACACCTGCTCGGTAAGGTCTTCGGCGTCCACCGAGTGCCCGGTCTTGTAATAGATGTAGTTGTAGATGCGGTCGACGTACATCTGGTACAGCTGGCCAAAGGCCTCGCCGCTGCCCTTGGACGCTCGATCTACCAAGTCCGCGATGCGGTCGAGCTTCTCCTCGGTAGGGACGGCGAACTTGGCCCCCTTCAGGGCCATGGCTTCGAGCATGCCCCTACCAACGAGAGGCTGGGGCCTTTGTTATGAGGGCTGCCGCGGCGGCGCGCGCGTGCTTCAACCGCACCACACACCATTGCTAAGGGATTCTAGCAGGGTACCGTGACAGCGTGATCGTTCTGGTTGCCACAGCCTAGTTGCTGGCGTTAAGCAGGCCGGCAAGCCTATACTCCCTGCTCGTGAGGAAGTCGCTTGCCGCCGGCCTGTTTGCAGCGCTGGCGCTGCTCAGCCCGGCGCTGCCGGCGTACGCTGCGCTGGACGCGACTGATCCCTCCCAACCCGCGCTGGGTGTGGCAGCGGCGGCTCCGAAGGCATCGCTCGGGCCGCTGCTGTTCATCAGCCAGACGATGAATAACTGCGGACCATCGTCGGTCGCCGAGGTGCTGGACTTCTGGGGCATCCACAAAACGCAGGGCGAGGTTCAGTCGGTGCTGCGAGCCGACGGCAACCCCTTCGGCATGGCGCCCTTCGGCATTCCCAACTACGCGCGCAGCGTGGGCCTGGCGGCGTTCATGGGCGCCGGCGGCACGGACGCGCTGGTCAAGACACTGGTCAGCAACGGCTTCCCGGTGATCGTCAGCCAGTGGGTGAGCCTGTCGGACCATTATGGCCACTACCGGCCGATTCAGGCCTACGACGATGCGCGCGGTGTATTCGTCTCCAGCGACCCCTACCTCGGACCGAACCATGCCATCAGCTACGACGAGTTCGACAAGATCTGGGCCAGCAGCAACAACCGCTTCTATGTGATCTACCCGCCGGCCAAGCAGCAGCAGATCAGCGGCATCTTCAATTCACTGGGCTGGGATCCGACGTCGGCTTACATGGCCGACATCGCCATCCAGCAGGCGCGGCTGACCGGCGGACAGTTCAACGGCCCCCAGGGCTGGGGTTTCCGCCGCGGCTATTCGGCGCTATCGATGGCCTGGGACAACCTGCAGCTCGGCGACGTAACGTCCGCCCTACGGGCGCTCGAGTTTGCTCGGGCCGAGGGCGCCAGCCCCATCGTAACGGGTTGGATAGCGAACGAGATCAAGCTCCAGAGCGGCTTAGCCTAACTCTCGGGTTCGGCTTCGGCAGCTGGGCGGCTGGTCCAGCGGGGCTTCGTTTCCTCCATGGACTGCGGCAGCATCTCCAGCTCGGCATCGTCCGGACGCAGACCGAGCGGCGTGCCGTGCTCGTCCAAGTCGAGCAGGAAGTGAACGCCGGGGCGGGCCATGTCGGACTCTTCAAACAGGCTCAGCGGCATGACTTTGCGCTGCCAGCCTTCTTCGGTGCGGACGTAGACCCAAACCAGCTCGTCGTCCTGGTCGACAGACTCGACGTAACCGCTGACCGTGGTGCGCAGCGCCTCTGGCGAAATGCGAGCAGCGACCTTGGAGGGCTTCCCCGTTTCGTTGAGCCTCAGCTCGAAGTGCTGGCCCGGCTGATACACGTCCTTGCTGTCGAACAGCTCGAACGGTAAGGTGCGCCGGCTTCCGTCGGCGAGCTCCACGCTGATGGTGTCGGCATCGTAGTCGACCTCGACCACAATCCCGCTCAAGCTGGCGCCACCGATGTCGGCGCGCTGGTCCGTCACACCTGGATGCTATCGCAAGGGTCGCGCCGTGCGTGGGGCCTCGGTACCAATTGGCACTCCTACAATTTCGTCAGATGCCGCCCTTCAAGGTTGTGTTTTGTGGAGCTGAGTCTTGCCTCGCATGATGCCGCCAACACGTACCGGCTCAAACGGCGAGCCCCCACAGCCGATGATCAAGACATGGCTGTGGTTTTGATGATGCTGCTGCTCGGAGGAGTGGTGCTGGCGGCGTGCGCGCTGATGCCGCGCGAGATTGGCAAGGAAGATGAGCTGCTCAGCAACATTCGCCTGGAGCTGCCCGACCTTCAGCACCTGGCGCTGCGCATGACTGCGCCTCGCCGGTCCTCTTCGCGGCCAGCTCCGCGCCCGGCGGCCCCGCCACCTCAGCCGGATCCGGCTGAGGATCCTTCGGCCATGGGCGCTCCCCAGCCGGTCCTCACTCAGGATCCGGCCGGAACCTTCGCGCTGCCGGGGCAGTAGGTTCCGGCCAGGCCGCTAGGGCTTCGCGCTAGCGGGCGGCGGCCGGAGCCGAGCGGGGGACGGCTACGCCGATCATGCAGTCGCGGGTGACTAGGCTGGCCAGCGCCGTTTCGGTGAGGGCTTCGGTGCCGGCGGGACGGACGGGGAGCACCAGGAACCGTGTGTCGGCGGTGCTGTCCACGACGCGGACTTCGACCTCTGATGCCATCTCCAAGCCGAACTCCCGGAGCACGCCGCGTGGCTCGACGACTGCGCGCGAGCGGTAAGCAAAGCTCTTGTACCAGTCTGGCGGCAGCCCCAGGATGGGCCGCGGGTAGCACGAGCGGCCGCCGCGGTCGTGCATTTTGGGCATGCAGGAATGCTAGCCCAGCGCCATTGCCTCGAGCAGGCTGTACATTGGCCCGCTCGGGCGCAGGTCGGACCTCATCAGCCGCAGCTCTTCGACGCGCACGCTGCCAAAGCGCTCGCCTTCGAACTGGCGCGCCACGTCCTCGATTAACCGGTCCGGCGGCGCTTTGAATCGTGCCAACGTTAGGTGCGGGCAGAATGGCCGGCCCTCCGGCTCGAAGCCGAGCGGCGCCAGGCTGGCCTCGACCGCCGCCTGCAGCGCGCCCAGGTGTGCCTCGCCGCCGCCAAGGCCCATCCACAACACCCGGGCGCCGCGCCAGCGCGGAAAGGCGCCGACGCCACGAAAGCTCAGCTCGAAGGGCCTGGCTGTGGCGGCCGCTGCACGGCAGGCCGCGGCGATCTCCGGGATCCGTTCGGCCGCCACGTAGCCCAGGAACTTCAGGGTGATGTGGCACAGCGACGGATCGATCCACTTGGCGCCGGCGGCTGCCGGCCGGAGGGCTGCCTCCACGCGGGCCACCTGCTGGCGGATACGCTCGTCCACATCCACCGCGACGAAGGTCCGAACGCTATCCGCCAAAGTCGATGCCGAACAGTGCCAGGATGGTCACGAGTACGTAGCCAACCGACATGACGCTGATGGCGATCACCGTGCCGTAGGCCAGCACGTTGCGGATGCGGCCGTTCACGTGCTCGCCCATGACCTCGCGATCGTTCACCAGCCGGACGATGGCGATCAGCTCCACCGGCAGCAGCACGCCATTCAGCACCTGGGTCACGATCAGCAGCTGGATGACGGGAATGCCGGGGATCATGGCCACGATGGCGCCGAACGCGATCAGCCCGGTGTACAGCCCCAGGAACACCGGCGCCTCGGAGAAATTGCGCGAGACGCCGCGCTCGAAGCCGATGGCCTCGGTCATGGAGTAGGTAGTGGCCAGCGGCACGACCGCGGCCGCGAGCACCGAGGCCCCGAATAAGCCGATGGCGAACAGGTAGGAGGCGAACGGACCAGCCAACGGTTCCAACGCCTGCGCCGCGTCCTGCGCGGTCTGGACCTCCACGTGCCGGACGAACAGCGTGGCGCCGGTGGCGATGATGATGAACGCAGCCACGACGTCGGCGAAGATCGCCCCGGCGTAAGCGTCGATCCGTTGAAACTTGTAGCCCTCCATGCCCAGGCCTCTCTCGGCTACCGCGGACTGGATGTACAGCTGCATGTAGGGTGTGAGCGTGGTGCCGACGGTCGCGACGAACAGCAGCAGGTAGGCGTGGTTGAAGTGAAAGCTGGGGATCACCAGCTGTTTGCCAACTTCCAGCCAGTCCGGCTTGGCCAGCACGGCGGCTATGGGATAGGCGATGAACGCCAGCGACATGACCAGGAACACCAGTTCGATGCGCTTGTAATTGCCCTTGACGACAAGCCACCAGACGACGAAGGCCATAACCAGGATGACCGGCCAGCGCGGGATGCCGAACAGCTCAGCCGCGGCGCCGATGCCGGCGAACTCCGACACGATCAGGACGCTGTTGGCTATCAGCAGCGACAGCATCACGCAGCCGGTCATGCGCAGCGTGAAGCGCTCGCGCACCAGGTCGGCGAAGCCCTTGCCGGTAACCGCGCCCATACGCGCGGCCATCTCCTGGACTACCGCCAGGCTTACGGTGATGAGCGGGATCAGCCACAGCAGGGCGTAGCCATACTTGGCGCCGTCCACGGAATAGGTAGCGACGCCACTGGCGTCGTCGCCGGCGGCGGCCGAAATCAGCCCTGGCCCGAGGAACGACAGGTACAGGAAGAAGCTGCGCCGCGGGCGCCGGAGCGGCAGCCGCATCAGCCCCCGCGGCGCCGATGAGCCCGGCGGATCGAGCGGCTCAGGCATCGCCCCACTCCGGCCCTTCGACGATTCTTACACCGGTGGAAGCCCGCGCTGTTTCACCCCGCAGCTCGGCCAACGGGGCCTGCACGAAGGGCCGCTCGTGCATGTGCGGATGGGGAATCGTCAGCTCGGGTGTATCTCGTCGCTCGGCGCCGTACAGCAGGATGTCGACGTCAATCTCGCGCGGGCCAAAGCGCGTTCGCTGCTGGCGGCCCAGCGCCTGCTCGACTGCCTTGGCGGTCAGCAGCAGCGCCTCGGGCGTGAGCTGCGTGTCCGCCTGGACGACGGCGTTGAGGAAGCGAGGCTGATTGGTGTCGTACATCGGGTCGGTCTCGTATAACGACGATACCCGGCGCGTGTAAATTGCACGTCCGGCGAGCGCTCGGAGTGCGCGGCGAAGCTGCTCGCGCCTGTCCCCCAGATTCGAGCCCAGTGCCAGGTAAACGTCAGCCAACCGGCAGCGACCGCACGATGGCGTCCGCCACGCGCGCCACACGCACCATCCCGGGTACGTCGTGAACGCGCACCGCTCCCGCCCCGCCGGCGATGGCGATGGCCACGGCCGCGGCTGTGCCCTCGACCCGATCCTGCTCGGGCGTGCCGAGGATCAGCCCCAGGAAGCGCTTACGGGACGGACCCACCAGCAGCGGGTAGCCGAGGCCGGCCAGCTCGGGCAGGCGACGCAGAAGCTCCAGGTTGTGGGCGCCCGTCTTGCCAAAGCCAAGGCCGGGATCGAGGATGATCCGCTCTCTGCAAACGCCCGCCGCCTCTGCCCGGGCGGCGGCGGCCAGCAGCTCGTCGCGCACTTCGTCGACGACGTCCCGATACGCCGCCTCATGACGGTTGTGCATCAGCACGTACGGCGCCGCGTACTCGGCGGCCACGCTTGCCATGCGGCCATCGTCCCATACGCCTTCGACGTTGTTCAGCCAGGAGGCGCCGGCCGCCAGCGCAGCGTGCGCCACCCCCGGCTTGCGGGTATCGATCGAGATCGCGACCTCCGGAAGATCGACGCGCAGGCGCTCGAGGAGCGGGAGCACCCGACGCAGCTCCTCGTCCTCGGTGACTGGCTGATAGCCAGCCTTCCAATAGGCGGTCGACTCCCCGCCGACGTCGACGACGTCGGCCCCGGCGGCGACCATGGCCTGTGCGTGCTCGACGGCAGCCTCCACGTCGTCCGGCACGCCGTCGCCGGAGAACGAGTCGGGTGTGACGTTGAGGATGCCCATCACGCACGTCCGCTCCCCCCAGGGAAACGGCGGGATCATCCCAGGACCCGGACTTCGTCGACCAGGTGCGCGGTGCGCAGGTCGCGCTCGAGCACGTGGCTGATATGGCGGCGCATGGCCGTCTCCATCTCGCGCAAGGTGCCGCCGGCCAGGCGCAAGCGGCTGGCCAAGCGGTAATCGCCGTCCTGCAGTAAGCGGAGGACTTTGATCGCATCCACGGACAACGGCAGCAGCGCGGCATGGCCCGCGGCGCAGTGCGGACACAGCACACCGCCGGAGGGGGCGTGGAAGTAGTTCTCCACCGGCAACAGCCGTTCCCGGCACAAGGTGCAGCAGCGCAGCTCCGGCCGGTAGCCCGTATGGTCCAGCAGCTGGGCCTCGAAGAAGCGCACGGCGAGTTCGGGGTCCGAAGTTTCGAGTTTGGAGTTTCGAGTTCCGAGTTCCGAGTCAGCCACAGTGCGGACCCCATATTCAGCCTTGGACTCTGCCAAAACTCGAAACTCGAAACTCGAAACTCGAAACTCTTCGCCGCCGTCCAACCGGCCCAGCGCTTCCAGCAGCGCGTACCACACCGGGGGGCTTTCCAGGCGCTCCTCGCTGAAGTGGTTCACCAGCTCCAGGATGTGAAACCCCAAGGCAGCGCGCCACAGGTCCTCGCGCAGGCGCTCGTGGCTGTGAATGAGCTGGCTCTGGGTCACGATGTCGAGGTTCCGGCCGGCTGCCAGGAGCAGCGAGGTGTGGGTGAACAGCTCGATGTGTCCCGATAGGCGGCTGGTGGTGCGCCGTGCGCCCTTAGCGAGGGCTCGCACCTTGCCCATACCGGGGGTGTACAGCGTGAGCAGCCGGTCAGCCTCGCCGAAATCCTTACGGTCGAGGACGATGGCTTCGGTCTTGTAGACGTGGACGCGCATCACGGCAGCGTGAAGGGGCGCGGGAACAGCTCGGCCAAGGTTGTCTCGACCATAGCGCCTTTGGCGCCGGCCAGCACGATGGGTATGTCCGGCGAGGCCGCGAACTCCTGGATGACTTGCCGGCAAGCGCCGCAGGGCATGCTCGGCCCATCGGCGTTGCTCACCACCGCCAGGCCCTGGATGCGGCGCTCGCCGGCCACGATGGCGGCGAAGATGGCCGTCCGCTCGGCGCAGATGCTCAGTCCGTAGGAGGCGTTTTCGACGTTGCAGCCGGCGTACATCTTGCCCGTGCTGCTCATAATGGCCGCGCCGACGAACAGGTGCGAGTAGGGCGCGTAGGCCTGCTCGCGTGCCAGCTCGGCCGCGGCCAGCAGAAGCTGCGCGTCCTCCGGCAACAGCTACTCCGCGGAGCTCACGTCTGTCTGGCCGTTGTGTCCGCCGCCGGGCGGATGCTTGACCACGCGCACCTTCTTGATGCGCCGCCCAACCGTGGAGACCACGCTGAAGCTCACGTTGTCCACGTCGAAGGCGTCGCCGCTGACGGGCATCTTGCCGAGCTGCGAATAGACGTAGCCGCCCAGGGTATCGACGTCCTCAGCGTCGAGCTCCATGTCCAGCCAGCGGTTCACATCGTCCATGTGGACCAGCGCATTGAACACCGCCTCGTTGTCGCTGACAGGCTCGATAGGGTCATCTTCGGCGTCAAACTCGTCCTGGATCTCACCGACGATCTCCTCCAGGATGTCCTCGATCGTGACCAGCCCGGCTGTGCCGCCGTACTCGTCGACCACGATGGCCATCTGAACGCGGTTCTTTTGGAGCTCGCGCAGCAGGTCGTCGACCTTCTTTGACTCCGGCACGAAGTAGGCCGGTCGAACGGCGTCCTTCAGCGGCACGTCGATCTCGCGCTCGCGCAGGTACTTGAACAGGTCACGGTCGAACACCGTGCCAATGACGTTGTCAACATTCTCTTCGAAGACCGGGATACGCGAGTGGCTGACCTGCAGCATCAGGTCGATGACGTCGGTTATAGACGTCTCGACGTCGACCGCCTTCATGTCCACGCGCGGCACCATGACCTCACGGGCGGTGGTGTCGCCGAACTCGAAGATGCTGTGGATCATCTGCTCCTCGGACTCTTCGATGACCCCTTCCTCTTCGGCGGTGCCCACCAGCATGCGGATTTCCTCTTCGGTCACGAACGGACCCTTGGGCCCCGGACGGATGCCGAATATCCGCAAGATCAGCGGCGGGACAGCGGACAGCATGTGCACCAACCAGCCCATCAGCCAGGCCGTGGTCCGCACCGGCCCCGCCAGGCGCAGCGCCCAGGACTCGGCGTTGCGGATGGCGATGGTCTTGGGCGTGACCTCGCAGAACACCAGGATGACCATAGACAGGGCGGCGGTAGTGATCGCCTCCGCGCTGCCGAAGTGCAACAACTTCACCGTGAGCAGCGCCGTCAACGTCGACGCCACGATGACGGCCACGTTGTTGACGAATAGGATGGTGGACAAGAAGTCGCCAGGGTTGGCCAGCATCTGCTGCAGCTGTTGGGCGGATCGGTTGCCCTCCTCAGCCAGGTGGCGGATGCGGATGCGGCCCAGCGACGTCAGGGCCGTTTCCGCCGCCGAGGCAAAGCCCGCGAGCAAGAGGCAGATTCCCAGGACCAGGAACTGCCACCAGGTACTGTCCGCTTCCACCCTTAGGGCTCCACTTTGCCCTTTGCCCTCTGACCTTTGCCCTTAATTGAACAGCTCGCTCACGGAGCGGTTGTCGTGAATACGGGCGACGGCATCGGCCAGCAGGGGAGCCACAGTCAGCAAACTGATCTTACTGTTGAGCCGGTCCTGCGCAACGGGGATGGTGTTGGTCGTGATCAGGCCCTTGAGCGACGAATGATGGATCAGCTCCACCGCCTCGCCGGCAAAGATCGGGTGCGTGGCGCAGGCGTAGACCTCGTGGGCACCTCGCTGGCAGACGGCTTCCACGGCCTCGACCAGCGTGCTGCCGGTGGAGACCATGTCGTCGACGATCACGGCGCAGCGGCCGCGGACGTCGCCCACCATGTCTATCACTTCGGTGACATCTGCGCCCGGCCGCGTCTTGGAGATGATGGCCATATCCGAGCCCAGCCGCGCACGGAAGTCGTTGGCTCGGGCCACGCCGCCGGCATCGGGCGACACGACCACGATCTCGCGCTCCGTCTTTATGCGCTGGAAGGCGTTGGCCAGCATAGGCGCCGCGCGCAGGTGGTCGACCGGGATGTCGAAGAAGCCCTCGATGGCAGGCGCGTGCAGGTCGATGGTCAGGACGCGGTCGGCGCCCACGGTTTCGATCAGCTTGGCGATGACTTTAGCCGAGATAGGCTCGCGGCCAGCCATCTTCTTCTCCTGCTTGGCGTAGGCGAAGTAGGGGATCACGGCGGTGACCCGCGCCGCCGAGGCTCGCCGCAGCGCGTCGATCATCAGCAACAGCTCGATGATGTGATGGTCCACCGGCGAGCACATGGACTGGACCACGAACACATCAGCGCCGCGCACGTTCTCTTCGATCTGGATGCGTGTCTCTTCGTTGCGGAACTGCCCAACCAGGGCCGGCGTGGGGGAGAGGTCCAGCAGCGCGCAAATCTCGTGAGCCAGCGCCGGGTGCGACGTGCCGGCCACGATCATCGCCTGCCCGGCGGTGTGCTTGGGGGGCGTACGCTGCTCAGTGGCCACGGCCAGCGGCTCCTTTGCGCACCTTGCGGATTTCCCGTGCAGGCACGCCCACGACCAGCATGTCGGGGGCCACGTCGCGCGTAACCACCGCCCCCGATCCGGTCATGGCTCCGGTGCCGAGTGTCACAGGTGCAACCAGCAGCGTATCAGACCCTGTTGATGCATCGTCGCCAATGACTGTGCGGTTCTTGTCCCCGGTTTCGCTGTTGTAGTTGCAGGTGATGGTCCCAGCCCCAATATTGACGCGCTGGCCGATGTCGGCGTCGCCGGTGTAACTGAAGTGATGGATTTGCGAGTCCCTTCCAATGCGGGCGTTCTTGATCTCGACGTAGTTGCCCAATTTGGCCCCGCTCTCGACGTAGGCGCCCGGCCGCAGATGCGAGAAGGGTCCAATCTCGACGCCGTCCTCCACGACCGCCGACTCCAGCACCGACTCTCGAACGGTGCAGCCCGCGCCGATCCGTGAGTCGTGAACGCGGCTGCCAGGACCGACGATGGAGCGTTCGCCAATCTCCGAAGCGTGAATAATGGTGTTCGGGTACAGGATGGCGTCGCGGCCGATGCGGCTGGCGGCATCGAGGAACACTGAGCCGGGATCGATGAACGTCACGCCCTCGTCCATCCAATGGGCCCGCAGCCTGTCCTGCATGATGCGCTCGGCTTCGGCCAGCGCCTGGCGTGTATCGACGCCGACGCACGAGGCTAAGGAGCCGGCCTGGACCACGCGCACGCGCTCGGCCCGCTCGACCAGCTCGGTCAGGTAGTACTCGCCCTTCCTGCTCAGCGTCAGGGTCGGCAGCTCCTTCAACAGCCACACCGCGTCGAAACAGTAGATGCCGGCGTTGACCTCGTTCACCCGCCGCTCGGCCTCAGTGGCATCGGTCCATTCGACGATCCGCGGCCGGCCTTCCCGCCGGATGACCCTGCCCAGCCGCCGCGGGTCGTCGACCGCGGCCGCCAGGAAGCTGACCTGCATCCGCGCGTCTCGATGCTCGGTCGCCAGAATTTGCAGGCTATCCGGGGCGACAAGCGGCGCGTCGCCGTTGAGGACCAGCACGTCGCCGCCGGTCTGGCCGAGCTGAGGCAGGGCTTGCTGTAAGGCATGGCCGCTGCCAAGCTGGGGCGACTGTTCCACCAGCTCGACATCGCGACCGGCGAAGTGAGCCCGTACTTGCTCGATGTGATGGCCGGCGACGACGACGATCCGTGTCGCGCCGGCGCTCTGAGCCGCGTCGATGACGTAATCGACCATGGCCTTGCCTGCCACGCGATGCAGCACCTTGGGCAGCGCCGACTTCATACGCGTGCCCTGACCGGCCGCCAGGATGACTGCTAACAGTTCCTTTGTCATTTCTGAGCGCAGCAAAGCATCCGTCCCTACTTGAGAGCGCTTGCGAGGAACGGCAAGACGTGGTCCCAGTAGCCTTGGGTGTCCGTCTGGAACGACTTGACGTGGTCCGCGTCAGGTACCAGCCAGAGCTGGTCCGCGGCGTTCTTGGCAGCGGCCAGAAGCTCCTGGCTGTTGTGATACGGCACCTGGGTATCAGCCAGGCCATGGATGAACAGGACCGGCGCCTGGATTTTGGGCACGGCCCGGACCGGGCCAGCCAAGCGTGGGTTCACGCCGGTGATGGCCGGCTCGAACGCCAGGATCAGCGGGGTAAACGGAAATGCCGGCAGGTGGCTCCAAACCGGCAGGTTCTCCTGCAGGTAAGGATACAGGTCCGCGAAGGCGCTGTCGGAAACGACCGCCTGGACGCCGGCATCCTGGCCGGCGACCAGCAGCGCCGTTGCCGCGCCCATCGAATAGCCAAGCAGCGCGATGTGCCGGCCAGGCACACCGAGCGTCCTCACGAAGGCGATGGCCCCCAGCACGTCCCGCTGCTCGTACACACCTATCGTGGTCATGCTGCCGTCGGAGCGGCCGGCGTCACGCAAGTCGAACGTGAGGAAGTTGTAGCCGTGATCCACCAGCCCGCGCGCAACGTCGAGTCCGGGCACGTTCCCCTGCAGGCGGTTGTCCCGGTAGCCGTGGACCATGATCACCGTCCTGTCCGAGCTGGCGTCGAGGAACCAGCCGGAGAGGACGAGATGGTCCACTACGCTTTGGAACTGCACATCACGGGAATTGAAGCCGCTCGGGCTGGCGTCCAGGGGCTTGCGCGCAGGATGGGTCAACGTCCAGCCGACGTAGGCGCCGATGGCGCAGCACACGAAGAAGGCTCCCACCAGGCAGATACCGGCTCGCCAGAGGAGGCGCCAGGGAAATCCGCGGTCGCGACTGCGCGGGAAGGGCACGGTTGCGCCGATCGGTCCAGCCATGGCGGGCAACCGCTTCATGCGGCTCGGATTGTAGCTCCCACTAAGCATCTCGCCCGAGGGCGCGGATTCCTCGCTGCGCTCGGAATGACAAAAGCAAGCGCGACAAAACTAGCCAGCCACCAGGGTTATGCGGCTGAACTCGGCGCTGCCGGTGGTCG